>JAHJOQ010000069.1 GCA_018820315.1 Candidatus Zixiibacteriota bacterium
AGGCAATGACCAACGTGCCGATCAAGGCAATCAGGGCGGGCAGAGCGACTTTGGAGAGTTCATCCCTATAGACAATCTGAACTATCGTTTATGCTCGGATTGTAGGCGCGCATAATAGTTTGGCTCACTTGTCGAGAGGTGCAGGCGAGACTCACGTCGCAAACCAGAGCGATTGCTGGCAGATCGTGCGCATACCTTTCGAGCGTAGCGAGGTCAGCACCAGGGAGCGGTTAGGCTTCCACAGCCAAACTGCTGGGTTGATGATACCTAGTATCGAGCAACTGCTCATCTCACTATACTGGTTAAGAGTGAAAACTGATGTTTTTTTACCTACCGGTAGCCAAAAACGCGTCAATTCCTATCCTTAACGAGTATATGTCGAAGAACTACACATTTGGTACTAACCAATGACAAGACTCGCAACGGTTCTCAATGTCTGTGCATAGTACAGATACTGGTTCGCCATGGGATTCGATGGCAATCGGTCCAAGAGGTACCTACCAGGTGTCATTCCGTGCGGACTGTATCCGTACTTGTCTCTCATCAGTCGTAGAAACGCGTCTTTGACCTTTGCGGAGGAATGCGCGATGCGATTTCTGATAATCCTAACTTCATCGAACTGCTGGTATGCGGCACGAAAAGGTGAAGCGAAGGGCTCCCCATCTCTGAAGTAGATTTGGGCCAAGCTCAGAACTTCGTCAGGATTGATCCAGCCCACATATCCTTGTCTGCCGCGGAGGGCTCGTTTGGCGTCATCGACCCGACTAAATCGTGCAAGAAGTCTCGGTTGGGGGGGGGAATTTCGCGGGGCTCTACAGATCATTCTACTGAACGTCTCCTCAACGAAAACCTCCCACTCCAGCAAGAGCCGCAGAAAGCATACCTCGGTAACGAGGTAGTGATTTCTAGCTTGAATGTGCCGCAGAGAGCTATATCTCTGTTCAAGAAAGCCTGCAGATCTGGAGAAGAAGTCAGTTATCCTGGACTCGGCCTGATCGAAGTCCCGATAACCAACGAGGAGAGTGGGAGTTGGCATATTAGCCTAATCCTCTTAGTATTGCCTCCTTAAAGTGATGATGTCTAATAATTCGTTCTCGCACATTAGTGGTTCTTCTTGTAGAGGCGTTATGCAAATCCTCAAATTCTTCGCTAGGCTCAAGATTTGTAACCTCCCTACCAAGCACTATAAGTTCATCGAGTATCTGCGAGTGTGAAGTTTTAGGGATGCTTTTAGTCGGCTTGCTGCTTTCAGTTCCTATTCCATAGATTGCGTCGTAGAATGCCAGATCGAGACTTATGAAGAGGGGTGACCTATGGTAAGGAGTGCTCTTCAGATTGCTTCCAAAGATCGATGCAATCAGATCGATTATTCTATTGAACTGAACAACAACTCTATCCTCCTGCGGAAAATCCTCCTCGTATATCCCATAATAGCGTCGTATGTAGGCTTTGCCTCCCTGGATTCCATGAAGCATACCAATTACAATCTCAGACGCTAGTTCAGCATCGGCCATTCTAGCCATTGCTCTGTCGGCCAGTATCTGATTCTGTGCCCAGAACTCGTGATGCTCAAGAGCGAGAGAGTACACCGTCTGCTTGAAGGGGCCAACAAATTCAGCGTTGAGTTTCTCTTGCTGATTCAACGTGAGAGTGTAAGAGTTGATTCGCGAAAAGATATTGAGAACATCGGCATCGGAGGCTCCAACTAAGAGGTCAGTTGAGATTTGATAAGCAAGGAAGTCCTTCTTTAGTTCATCTGGCAATTCGTCAAACGTCATACCCGCAAGCTCGCGATTGTGTACTCTACTGATGGACAAGTTTCCCGAGATGAAATCGAGGATGGCTCTGAGGCGCTGTTGACCGTCCACAACCTCACGGATTGATCTTTTGGTTTCAAGGTCTATTTGCTCACGAATGAAAACTTTGGGAATTGGTAGCCCTCTGACGATTGTATCAATCAGATATGACCTTGCACGAGGACTCCAACTGTCTCGCCTCTGGAATCTCGGCTGTAAATTAAGTTCATCCCTCTGTTCCCAAGATAGAAAGTCTGAAATGCCATAGATCTTTGACATGATCCTCATCATTCTAAACCTCCAAGTGCTATCGCTTCAGGGAAATTGGTGTGTCAACTTGCAGAATTATCGTACCTGCGGAAGCCTAACGACCGAGCTAAGCGGCGCAAGCGGGGCCAGCAAAGCTACTCACCGGAATGATTAGATCGCCAGACCCCGCACCCTCACCAAGCGGAGCAAAGCGCAGCGTCCGCTTCAGCGACTTGTTAGGCAGCCGGAGTTCTCTGGGATGAGTGAAGTTGATACATGCGAAGATAGAGTCGACCAATGTATGCGGCTGTGGCTAAGACCCATAGGATAATCAGTGCCGACATGACAGAGCACATGATTTCCCAGGTTGGGGTCGTTCCGAGATCGGCGGAGGCAGCAATTGACCAGTGCAAGATTGCGAATCCTAAGGCCGGTCCGATTGAGATGGCGTACCTAGAACTCGACATCACGTAGTGGAAGAAGCGGGAAAAGCCGTTGTGGAACTCCCATTTTGACCTGATGAAATTCCATCGCCAAACGGGAAGGTCGCTGCCGATTTGCTTGAGGATATCCTCGATGGCGGGCTTGAGATATTGATCACTGTACATGCCTAGCAGCTTGTCGGAGAACCCGACGAGGAATGGCCATCGGATGAGTGGTAAACTTCAAGCATGAGCAGAAAATTCAGAACCGTAAATTACGAAGAATCCATCAATCAGACCGTTCGTTTGGCCGAAGTTTTACCGCCCGGTGACCTGGCGTGGTTTGTTGTGCGGGTCATTACCCAGCTTGATTTGAGTCCGGTCTACAA
>JAHJOQ010000070.1 GCA_018820315.1 Candidatus Zixiibacteriota bacterium
CACCGAACAGGGAGAAAGTGTATACAGAGACAGAGCTGAATAGCCTCATTGGTGATGTTGAGAAAGTTATGGCAGAGGATCTGATGCGAGCGGACGAAGAGCTGCAAGTCTCCAAGCAGCAGATGGCGGTACTTGTGGGGCAAAGTGAGTACTGGGAGTTTAGTTATCTGAACTACTTCTTAGTGCCCAACACAAAAAGATTCCTATTTGAGTTGAGTTATGCAGTTTCCGCCACGGCCAGCATCTTCGAGAACAACATGATACTGATACAGAAAATCGGAGTGTCGGAGCGATCCGAGCTCAAAGCTATCCGCGATGCGATTCTCCAACACTCCCTCGCGGCTGAAAACGAGAATCGGGGGCTGGTACTCACTGACAAGGGAAGGCGCTTTCTTCGATTCTTGGGGTTCGAGTCGCCCGGTTCAAGTTCAGTCACATAACTAACCGCCCGTAGCGCAGGTGGTTGGCGGGGATTGGCCGCTAATTCATCAGCGGGCGCTTCACACCGGCATTCTACCACGAATTACCGGTGCGCTCTGCACAAGTATTGAATGCTGCAATATCTAATGTCTGGCTCCGATCTGTGATCGCTTATCAGTAATCCGGAATACCGTCACCATTCGGATCACAGGGTGCAGGGCCGGCTGCAAAGACGTATGTGATCAGAAAAGCAATGTCATCCATATCGACCTCCGTGCTGCCGTGCGCGTCGCCTCAAATGTATGGACTCGGTATTATCCTGTACTCATATGTTGTTGCTGGTGCGATGTTTGGATCTGATATGGAATTCACAGCATTGTCGATAGCGCGTATATATTATAGTACCGCCGTTGCTGATAGATTCGGCGGAAGCACTGCACCATAATGGCCGTCACTTGCTGATCCGTCATGATGATTGCCATCGTCAAACATCCTCACGGCGCCAAACCCACTTCCAGCGTCGACAAATGGCTCTGTTGATGCAATCGGATTATCGGACACTACGTATGCCGTGACGGCTACGGAGTCGCCGGATTGGGGCATGACAGGTATATGGGCAGCGCTGGAAATAGTCATTGGATACAGTCCAATCGTACATGGAGGAGTCAATTCCTGCCCGATCAGACCGGGGAAATCTCCGCTGTAACGTGTGCATCGAGACATACCGTGCCGTTGTCATGGGAGTCGAAACCTAAAAGGTACCCCCCTTACCCGTGCGAGCAGTGGCTGTGCCTCTGCGCTCTGCATGGCAGCAATCGCGGGCGCACAGCTCCCGCGTGCACTTGAATTCCGTTGGTTTGTCATAGCCGGTGCTGTATATTCTCACCGCGCGCGGCGTGAGATCGTGCGATGGATGGAAAACGACTATGATGATACTGAAATCGACAGCGGATGATCCGATGCTGGAAGAGCTCGGCATCACTTCGGGATCGAAACTCCTGAAAGTGAATGGCCGCGAAGTCTGCGATATGCTCGATTATCGGTTCTATTCGGCTGATGACGATCTTCTGCTGTTGTTTGAGAACGCTGACGCGGATCAGGTGGAACTCGAAATCAGCGCGCAGGATCTCATTGACCTCGATTTCGAGTTTGGTCCCGACAAACCGAAAGGCTGCGGGAATAAATGCGTGTTCTGCTTCATACATCAACTCCCGAAAGGTCTCCGGCGGTCGCTCTATTTCAAGGACGAGGACTTTCGGCTTTCGTTTCAGCATGGCAACTATATAACTCTGACGAATCTCAAACCTGCCGATTTCAAGCGGATCAAAGAGCAGCGCTTATCGCCACTCTATATATCGGTGCATACAACGGATGACGATTTGCGGCGAAAGATGCTCGGCAACGAGAAAATACCGCCGCTTATGCCTCAAATGCGCGATCTTATCGATTCCGGTATCACAATGCATACGCAGATTGTGCTTTGTCCCGGATGGAATGACGGCGAGCATCTAAGGCGCACAATTGATGACTTGGCGGCAATGTATCCGGGAGTAAGTTCGGTCGCAGCAGTCCCTGTCGGTCTCACCGCGCACCGCGCCAAACTGCCTGCGATGACGCGTTACGATTCAGCATCCGCCGCCGCAGTTCTCGATGAGTTGATCGCAGCAGGGGAGAGGCTCTCCGGTGATCTCGGAATCCGATTTATCTATCCAGCCGATGAATTCTTTCTGCTTGCTGGCGTAGAGATTCCTGCAGAGTCATTCTACGACGGTTTCCCGCAAGTGGAGAATGGCGTGGGCATGATGCGGCAGCTCATGGATTCTGAGTCTGCCGACGGTATCGATCTGAAGAAAGATATTCGGCTGACAATTGCGACCGGAAGCCTGGTTTCACCCATGCTGCATGATATCCTCGACGCCAAATGGCGCACAGTAACCGGACTCAGTTATCGCGTACATCCAGTCGAGAACAAACTCATGGGGGACACCGTGACCGTATCCGGCCTGCTCGCCGGAATAGATATTCTCGACTCAGTTTCCCGGCTTGACAATGTCGGCGATTGTGTTGTTGTGCCGCCGAACTGCCTGAATGACGATGGACTTTTTCTGGATGATTTGACTATCGAGGATATCGAATCAGGGTTGTCGCGCCCTGTTGTTCAAGCGGAATACTCGTCGCGCGAGACACTGCTGAAGCTCAGAAAGGAGCTTGCAATATGAAGCGCCTCCCAGTGGTAGCGATCATTGGTCGGCCCAATGTCGGCAAGTCGACTCTGTTCAACCGGATTCTGAGGCGGCGACTGGCGGTAGTCGACGATCAACCGGGAGTGACTCGCGACCGGCTGTATGGGCTCGCCGAGTGGGCGGGGAGGGAATTCCACCTCGTCGATACCGGCGGTTTCATTCCGGACAGCGACGACCTGATCAACCGCCTCGTGAGAGAACAGGCGGAGATTGCAATCAGCGACGCTGATCTTGTGCTGTTCGTCACAGATTCACGCGTCGGTCCGACAGACCTCGATGAAGATATTGCTCGAAAGCTTCAAAGATCGAAGAAGCCGGTTATTGTCATCGCGAACAAGGCAGACAATGAATCGTTCAGCTATGATGTCAGTCGATTCTACAGTCTCGGCCTCGGGGAGCCGATCGACGTCGCTGCGAATTCCGGATACAACACAGGCGACATGCTCGATGCCGTCATCGACAAATTGCCGGAGACGGAGACCATCGATGAAACGGGCAAGCTGCGGATCGCTGTGGTCGGTCGCCCGAACGTGGGGAAGTCGTCCTTTGTAAATCTCCTCTGCGGAAAGACACGGCAGATTGTCACAGATATTCCCGGAACGACACGCGATTCAATCGACACAGAGATCATTGCAGATGGGGAGAAGTACATCTTAATCGACACCGCCGGGCTGAGGCGCAAATCCAAGGTCAAGGAGAATGTCGAATTCTATACTACTCTGCGAACACTCAGAAGTGTCGAGCGCTGTGATGTCGTTGTCCTGATTATAGAGGCGAACGAAGGGCTGCTCCATCAGGATATTCAAGTCCTCGAACAGGTGCATGAATTTCGCAAAGCGATATTGATCGCTGTCAACAAGTGGGATCTGATTGAGGACAAGGAGACCAACACGGTGCGCGATTACGAAGCTTCTGTCAAAGGGAAGATCCCGACATTCTCATACATTCCGATGATTTTCATCTCGGCGCTGACCGGGCAACGCGGAGTCAATGTTCTGAGGTTGTGCAAACAGATTGATGAACGCCAGAGTCGACGTATCCAGACTTCGGAAATGAACCGGTTTATCGAGGAGACCGTAAACCGACAGCATCCGGCGGCCGTGAAGGGAAAACACATCAAGTTCTTCTACGCGACTCAGACCGATATAAAGCCGCCGACATTCGTGCTATTTTGCAATTATCCGAAGCTTCTGCAGAAGCAGTATCTGAAGTACATTGAGAACAGACTTCGAGAGACTTATGACCTTGAAGGCGTGCCGATCCGGCTGAAGATTAAAGCGAGAGAGAGCAACCGTTGAGTGCAGATCGCAGCTTGATCGACCTGAAAGACATGAGCACCTCTGAGCTTGAGAATCTCTCCGAGGAACTTGTCTGCAAAAGGTTTCCCGGAAGGCAGCTTTTTGGATGGATCCACAAGCACAATGTCACCGATTTCAATGCGATGACGAATATTTCCAAAGAGTTTAGAGAGATGCTTAAAGGGAAGTATTACATCTCAAGGGCAGATATAGTAGACTTGCAGCAGTCGAAGCTCGATGGTACACGCAAGCTTCTGCTAAAGCTGAGTGATGGGGAGCAAGTCGAGACAGTCTGGATTCCAGGAGCCGATCGCAGTACCATTTGTGTATCGAGTCAGGTCGGATGCCCTCTCGCGTGTCGATTCTGTCTGACCGGACTTATGAAGATGAAGCGCAACCTAACTGCCGGTGAGATAGCGGAGCAGGTCTATTCAGTTAAAGCAATACTTCAAGGCGATGAGGACTTCAGAAACATCGTATTCATGGGGATGGGGGAGCCGTTTCTCAATTACGATAGTGTCATCGCGGGTCTTGATCTGTTGATGTCTGATCTCGGATTGGGGATCGCTCAGAAGAGAGTTACCATCTCGACCGTTGGAATCGTGCCGGGGATATTCCGCCTTGCCGATTCAGGTTTGAAGGTGATGCTGGCGGTGTCGCTGCACTCCGCTGATGATGATCTGCGAAGCAGGCTTGTTCCGGCAAACAAGAAATATCCGCTGAGTGTTCTCGTCCCTGCTCTGAAATACTACACCGAGACGACAGGTCGCCGCCTGACGTTCGAATACTGTCTCATTGGTGGAGTCAATGATTCGATCGACAGCGCGCGAAAACTCGTCAGTTTGATCCACGACATTCCTTGCAAGATAAATCTCCTCGCATACAACGCCGCACCGGGCCTTCCGAAAGAGTTCAGGCGACCATCAGAGGATTCGATCGAGAGATTCCGAGATTACCTATATCCACGCTGCCCAGCCGTCACTACTCGCAAATCAAGGGGCGCAGACATACTCGCTGCCTGCGGACAGCTTGCGACAGGATCCAAAATTTCAGAGAAAAAAACTTGACACTGACCTGCGGCAGCCATTTAATAGAGTCATTACATTGATTCGGTGCGGAGAGCTTAATAGGGAAGGTGGTGTGAGACCACCGCAGCCCCGCTACTGTAATCGGCTACGAAAGCAGGCTCACAGCTGAGTGACGGCCACTGCCAGTCGGTGGGAAGGCGCCTGCGAGTAGAGTGATCCGAGAGCCAGGAGACCTGCCGAATCAACCAAACCTTATCCTTGCGCGGGTGAGGGTGAGAGTCGATTGTGAGATTTTCATCCGACATTGTCTGCGCTGTAGAAACCTGATATGAGGTTGCAGCAGACTATTATCTCTATCGTCATTCTGGCAGTAGCCTGGAATTCTGCCTGCGGACAGTCGAGTGTCAGTATATGCGGGCGCGTGATCGACTGCACAACGGCGAGACCTATTGCCGGTGCGATCGTTGAGATCGGTGACGCAACGAGTGAAATCGTTGCTGACATCAATGGCTCCTTCTCAGTTCACGGTCTCAAACCGGGCGACTGTATCATAAGATTTCAAGCGCCGGCGTATCACACTCAGTCCGATACGGTGCTTGTGCTAAGTGATGATATGGCTGAGGAGTACGTATTTTGTCTTAATCCATTACTTTATACGGCTGATCCTCAGCATGTGCGAGGAAGCGCTGAGCCTGAGGGGCTTCGAGTCACAGTGATTGACCACAGTTCGCCTGAGTTCCAATCCTCAGAAAGCCTCGCTCAACTTCTTGACCAGATCCCCGAAATTATGGTGAATTACACTGGCTCAAAACTGGGTGAGGCTACTGTTTCCGTTAAGGGAGGACGTGCGAAAGAAGTACTTGTGTTAGTGAACGGTGTCAGTATTAACTCTCCCATTACAGGCGTCGCCGACATCAATTCAATTGCGATGTCAAGTGTCTCGAGAGTGGAGTTTCATGAAGGCGGTGTGTCTCCGCAGTTTGGGTCCGGAGCTGTTGGCGGAGTGCTCAACATAATCACAAACTCGCATAGGGGTATCTCGACTCTGGATGCTGGGGGAACCACTGGACAATACCACTCCTCTCTCTGGAATGGCGGGGCGAATCTCCACATGAATGAAAGATCGAGTTTTTCCGGTTCTTATTCCGGATATGCTGCGGCGAATGATTTCATGTACGACGATCCCAAGCTCGGAGTGGTCCGTCGCGCAAACGCCGATATCCGGAGAGCTATCGGTAGTCTGCATGGGACGTATTCTCTGGACAATGGCCGGTCATTCAGACTTGCATACCACCGTCTCGATCAGAATAACGGTCTGCCTGGATTCATCTATGCGCTAAGCACGCATGCACGCAAGAATGAAACGAGGGATATATTGTCCGCGGAATTCTCCAATCCGAATTCACTTTTCTCATACATGCTCAGATACTCGTACAGATCTAACAACCAGACATTCCAGGACACGGCAAATTTCTTCGAGATGAATGCGGCATATTTCGACAAGCTTCATCAGGTGAGCGTCGACGGGAATCTGGACCTGCCGCAGCAAACACGCATCGATGTCTCCGGAACAATCGCCCGCGAGAAATTCAGCATGGACAATCTTCTGAGTGAGAAAGCCTTTTTCGATGATGTCACTGAGGACCGAGCCTCGATAGCGGTTTCGCTCAGTGCGAACAGAATCATCGCGCAAGGGCGACCTGACGTCAGTGTGGATATGTTGGTGAGACTCCGAGGCGACTACAGTAGTCTGTTCAGGCCGATCCATTCTCCGTCAATTCAGATAGGAACATCGTTTCGGAGGTGGGTTGATATTCGAGGTGACCTGTCATATAGCAAGTCGTATCGCGCTCCCCTGTATTCATCGCTTTTCTGGAATGATGGCTTTGCAGCAGTGGGCAATCCTAATCTCCGCCCTGAGCGGATAGAGGAATCTTCGGCGGGGGCAGGTTTTGCTTTTCCGATTCTGGGTGAGTTGAGATTCGAGGGCAGGTACAGTCATACGTCTTACCGCGATCTCATTCAGTGGCAGAAGACAATTGCCGATCGATTCAGCCCTGCAAATCTAGATGGAGCAGTACTGTTCACGAAGTCTCTTGGCGTGCGCTGGAGTCTGCCTCTGCTGAATCTGCATGTAGAGTATTCGAATCTTGATCAGATTTCTAGGGATCGGAGCTGGGAGCGTACACACCACAATAAGCAGTTGATTTTCCGCCCCAGATACTTGCAGCATCTGAATGTGCGGTACAGCAGCAGCCATTTGGATCTTTCTTACAGACTGAGAAGCGTCTCCAAGAGATACTACCGGGCAGAAAACACCAAGTGGCTCGATGGATTTACCGTTGCTAATCTGAGCATTGCAATCATGAATGAGATCAAGTGGTTTCGATTGAGACTCGAATATGAACTTGGGAATATGAACAATGAAGAATATATGCTGACGGACAGATATCCGCTGCCGGGACAGACGTGGAGCCTGACGGCAAGAGTAACTGTCCCTCTAAGATCGAACCAGCGGGAGGTAGAAAGATGAATCGCTTTGGATTTGTTTTTGTGGCGCTGATGTTTGCAGCTTTCGCGAGCACTCAGTCAAAAGCTGATGAACTATATGTTATTAACGGTCTTGCCGAGACTCTGAGTCGCGTTGATCTCGAGACGGACATTGTTACAAATCACATCGCTACGCTCAACCTCTATCCGAATGATATTCTCATAGTCCGAGATACTGCATATATAGTCAATTCGGGATCGGCGGACATATATCTGTTTGATATCATTGATGGTGCAATTGTCGGTAGCATTGATATCGGCCCCAACCGCAATCCGTGGCAAATCGCGGAAATCTCGCCGGATACATTCCTGACGACCAACTGGATGACCAATAGCGTAACGAAGATTACCGCATCGGGACAAAATCTCGGAGAGTTTGATATCGGCGGAAGTAACCCGCAGGGGATTGTTGTGCGCGGTAATATTTCGTTCATAACTACAGTGTCGTTTGAGTGGCATGACACCTCGTACAGCGACGGTGCGGTGGCAGCCTGGGACAACAGGGGAGATTCAATCGTGCAGCCGATACCGGTTGGCAACAACCCAAACGACCTGGCCTTCGGCCCTGATGGTAATCTCTATGTTGTCTGCACGGGTGACTACAGCGGCACGGGAATGATCTACATTATCGATACAGTCCAGATGGCGGCTGTAGACTCAATCGATACGGGTGGAAATCCGACAGACATAGTCATCCTTCCGGATGGCACAGCATACATCGCTGCCGGCGGGGGATGGACGCCGGGCACTGACGGGTATGTCTATACGTTTGACATCTATTCACGAACTCTGTATCACGGATCGGCGAATCCACTGCTGACAGATGCGTTTGCGATTACTCTCACGGTTGCTTCTGATTCCACAGTTTTCGTGATGAACTTCGGAGACGATACAGTCACTGAACTCGATAGTTCCGGTGCGATTCTGAGAAGATTCTATGTCGGGGATGGCGCGCAGGTCGCTGCTGTCTGGGACTCCTCGCCTTGTGAGTTCGAGCGTGGCGATGCCGATGCTTCCGGAGGTGTCGATATCGATGATGTGGTCTATTTGATCAGCTACATTTTCACATCAGGGCCTGACCCAGCTTGTGATTCCATCACCGGTGAAGTTGATTGCAGTGGGGATGTCGATATCGACGATGTAGTGTATCTTATAGCCTACATATTCACGGGCGGTCCGGCACCCTGTCCGTATTGATTGACGATGCTTTCTGCGTCTGCCGTTTCAGTCGATGCGCTGGATGTTGTTGTGGTGATCGGAAGCCGTATTTCAAAACATGTACCTCTGCCCAGAACATCATCAAAGAGGATGGTGCCACGGTGGACGTCGACGATCTTCTTGCACGCCAGCAGACCGTAGCCTTCGCCGTCTGGTTTCATTGAGCAGCGCTCGCGGAATATCTTTGCTACTACAGTCTCATCGATTCCTCGGCCGGTGTCCGCCACCGTGATAATTATGAATTTCCCGTCAGATGAGGAGCTTGTTCTGATCACGATGGTCTTGATTTCGCTGTCTGCGTCCTTCAGTTCATCGGCAGCATTGTGAACCAAATCTCCGATCACCTGTTGAAGCCTGCCAAGGTCTCCCTTGAAGGGCGGGAGATTTTCGGAGAGCTCAGTGCGTATCTCAATTCCATCAAATCGATTTTGAGGAGAGAAGAACTTAATGGTCGATTCGATCATCTCGTTGAGGTTGGTTATTGTCCGCATTGTATGGGGCTTGCCGTACTCGATGAGACTCTCGGACAAGTCAGCAATCTTGCCCAGCGTACCCTTCATAACTGAGAGCTTGTCGAGTGCTTTTTGGTGGTCATTGTTATTGATAAACAAGGGAATCAGCTCAGTATTGCCGATCAGTATAGTGAGAAAGTTGTTCATTTCGTGGGCGATCTCGGCGGCCATCTCACCGCGTGTCAGCATCCGGTCTATCTCCACCACCTGCACTTCACTCATTCCACCGCCGTGGTGCGGCTGAAAGAAGTAGACGTACTCAGCGTCCTGCCCTTCAGTCGTCACTGTGGACTTGGTAATTTTCATTTTTCGTGATCTGGAGGCTGGAGATTCAAACGAGACCTCGCACTCACAAGAATGACTCTCCGATGACTGCCTAAGAACCTGCCCAATATCTGCCCCGCAACCGATTTGTTGCAGGGTCTGTTCAAGCTCTTTTCCTATAAGAGCATCCTGAGGCAGACCGAAAAATGAGGCTGCTTGCCTGTTTGCGAATGTGATTAGTAGATCGGGATTGGTCGTAACCATGCACACAGGGGCAGAGTCGAATGTTGCTCGAAGTGAGTGTCTCAACTGTGCTATGTCAACACTCTCTGTTGATCCGGATGTTGCTTTCATAAATTGCACCGCTGATGAGAGAGAATTGCCGATCTCCGCATAGTAGAGGAATGTCAGTTATGATTCCCCACTCAGAGCGGCAATTATCTGCGCCTCGGCAATCTTACGCTCGATTCTGATTGCGTAAGACGAAGCGCACCTCTATAATGGTGTATCGGCAGCAAGGGCCGATTCATGATGCACGATCCGTGTGTTATCTGCAGCTCCGGCTGCCGGATCGCATTCCGAAAGGCGTTAAGTGAATCGTGATGTTTATGGTTAATCTGTTAGCTGGGAATTACTTGCAAGGTTTGGAGAAATCAATCTATGCTGGATGAGACCTCAGCGCACGGCATACATGCAGAAAGCGCGAGCGGACCAGATGGCAATCATGATGGGGTGGGGAGTGCACATATTGTGAAACCGGGTGCAATAACTGCATTTTGGGTCATTTTTTGTGGGAGTACCACCTGAGCCAGGTACTGGACAACGGAACTTCTGGAAGCGCATTTTGTACTATAAATTAGGACATATCAGAGGGATACAGCTTGTCATTAATATAATGCTCGAAGCTAGTCAGAGAATCAAGAATCATTCTGAGCGGCACGCATGTTGCTGTTTTGGAGACTGACAACAACAACGACAAGGGTACCTGATAGGTAGAAGAATTTGGGAGAGGTGTGTGTTGGACTTAGTCCAACCACCTGACGTTAGAGTCGGGCATCCCCCCTCCGCCTCTCCCAAAATGATTCCCGTTGGACTTGAGCCAACGGGTTTTTTTTGTGATCAGTTCCAGCTTCACCTGACTGCCATAAGGTGATTTGCTTCACTTGTCACCGGGTCGGTCTGAATGAGGGATTCGGGGAAGAACAGCGGGAGACATGCAATCGCAACGTCCCCCGCTCTCGAAAGTGCACATGCTGGCATTAGGTCGCCGCCCCTTTCTGGTGCCCCCCCGGTGCTCCTTAGGCCAGCGACAAAGGACCTCCGGTCTCTTTTTGGGTGTAGCCCCTCTTTTACGTTTGAAACAATATAGAGACAGTGACTGTCAGAACCTGTCAGTGAAAACTCGGAATTTTTTGTCTGAAGGGTACTTTTTTGGGGATGAACTAGTACTCCTTCATGATTAAATATAGGAGTGACGTAATCTGGTGGATATCTTCATGAGGACTTTATATTCCTGATGGAGGATCGCCATGAGCAAGAAGTACATTGTGCGGCTCTCGGA
>JAHJOQ010000071.1 GCA_018820315.1 Candidatus Zixiibacteriota bacterium
AGATTGGCTCTTGTGGTGAGGGCAGTCGCACTGAAGAAGGCGGGGAGACTCCAGCACGACTCTGCCGCCCAGAGTCTCTCTCGCCACGAGGCCGATGTCGATCCCGGTGACGAGTCGATAATACTCCTTGGCGTTGTTCGATTGCTCCGATGCCATTTCAGCTCCGCCTCCAATGATTTACACGCTGATTGATACTTACCGGCCAGAAACGCTTTCTGACGGTCACTGGATATTGGGTTGTGTTTTGTGCTCAGAAATGTTATTATCTGACTCGTAGTGATCACGAGCGGCGATAGAGATGGTGAAACATGACTGCATGGTTGACTCTTGAAGAAGCAGCGAAGCATCTGAAAATCGGCAAGTCCACGATTTATCGTCTGGCTCGTGAGGGCGATCTGCCCGCCCACCGGATGGGCCGCGTGTGGCGGTTCGACGCCGAAGAACTGGACGAATGGCTCAAATCTGGAAGGCTCGCATCGACCAGAGATAATAATGCGTGAGCCGGGAAATGAAACTTCTTCCGGCGTAGATGAATTGGAGGAAAACGATGGGCAAAAAGAAAGCAACCTACAATAAGACAGGAATCGAGAGCCTTCCTGACGACAAACCTGTTCTATATCGGATTGAAACCGAAGCAGGTAAACTCAACTATGCGGGTGTAGCTCAACGCGGAAGAGTGCAAGACCGATTGAGCGAACACCTCGGAAACATCCCCGGAGCAACCGTTCAGATTGAGCAGTTCAATAGCACTGAAGATGCAAGAGAAAAAGAGGCCAGAGTAATCAAGAAAAATCAACCCAAGTACAATGACCAAGACAAGTAGATGTGACCCACAAGGTCCAGTGCGACAGATACGCTTACTGGTCTATGGGCTGACACTGGGACGACCCTTAGGAGCGGAATTGCTCTTTCCAGTCAGAAGCATGCCAGAGAATGGGAATGTCACGTCCTCGCCGTCGACGAGACCGGCGAAGGTCAACCTAACAACACCGTCATGGCGGTGCTGTAATGAAACAGAAGTTGGCCGGATGGACGATTTGGGAAGACTCCGAGACTTCCTGAATCGAATAACGGGCGTCTCCATACCTAAAGGTTGGCGAAGTAACTCCACATGAGGCTGACTCGTTCTCAGTTTTACGTGTTGCTGCTTGCGATTCTGACTGTGGCTGTTGGGGCCATGACCAATGTCGCCACAGGTCAGATGCCAACTTGGCTTCAGCCTTACCTGTGGCTATCGTGGCCCATTTTGGGCGTGCTTGTTGTCCTCTTCATTATTCTTAGTGTACACCAGACCCATCAAAAGGAACCCGAGCCCCCGCACCCCTCCGAGCCAGAACCGCTAATCCGAGAGCGCAGAAACGAAAGGAGGGCGCTGCGCAACTACCTTGAGCAACTCATTGAAGAGCACAAGTATTTTACTTTTCTTAGACGAGCGAAACCCCTTGATCTTGAGAGAATCTACATCGCCTTGAGGGTTGGAGAATACGTGCCACGGCAACTTCAACCAGATGAACCCATGCAGACTGTGTCGGGGAAATTGCCTTGCCAGCGCTCAGGCACAGTGGAGGTGCCTGAGGCGCTTCGGCTGCACCGTCGTTTGGCAGTGCTCGGTGAGCCAGGCAGCGGCAAGACGACGCTGCTAAAATATCTCGCCCTACGCGTCGCTAGGCGAGACCCTGCCTTAAGTGAGTATGCCCGTGAGAGAGTGTCCAACTGGCTCCCCCGTTTGGCAGATCGCATTCACGGGCGTTTAGTCATAGTGAATGTCGGTTGCGTCGTTGAGTTGTGTGGTCCTGTTGCCCTGGGTTTCTGGATCTGGGGGCTGTTCCATTCTCCGCATCCACTGTTCGCGGCGCTGTTAGGACTCGTTCTGCTCGTCATGCCGCTGCTTATTTTCCTCAGGGCCTCAAGAATTTTCACGGCGCTGAGCATTGGGCTGTTAATGTATTGCTCTTTGGCAGGGCTTGTGCCGTTATTGGCCGTCGGGGCGATGGCGGTCCCCCTGATAATGGCGTTCTATCCCTTCTGGATTCAGCCCCCTCTGGCAGTGCTGAAGTGGCTTCGAGAGCGTTCGACACGCTATCCGCTGCCATTGCATCTGACTCTGAATGACCTAGCCGGGAGTGATGAACTCCTAGAAGTGCACCTAACAAGGACGCTACTGGAAGCGGAGTTCGCTCGTCCCCAGCGGTTTCTCCAGCGAAAGTTGGATAGGGGAGAGTGCCTTATCCTCTTGGATGCTCTGGACGAAGTGGTGGACGAAGCGGCCTATCGCCGGGTCGCAAAGGAAATCAACCGCTTCGCCCTTGCCTATCACCGCAACCAGATTATCGTGACCTGTAGGATTGCCAGTTTTCGGGGTTTGCTTCAGGGCTTTCTTCAGCTAGAGGTGCAGGAGTTAAACGAGAAGCAGGTGGCACTCTTTACTAGGAACTGGTTCGCCGATAGCCCACCCGAAGAGCAGGAAACCAGAGTGGACGGATTGTTGCGCTGTCTGGGGCGCAGCCCTCGGATGCGGGTGCTGACGAGTAATCCTCTTCTCCTATCCATCATAGCCCTGCTCTACGAGAACAAACTCACCCTGCCCGAGAGGCGTGTGGAACTATACGAGGAGTGCGCGCAAGTCCTGCTGAAGGAATTAGAACGTCTGAAGGGACTGGATACCGAGGCGCGTTTTCCCCCAGAGAAGAAGAGGAGTACGCTTCAGTCTGTTGCCACCCACTTCCACGAAAAAGGTGTTCGCATCTTCACCGAAGAGGCGCTCCTGACGGCCCTTGCAGAGGTGCTGCCCAGCCTTGGTTATCCCGGCACGCACAAAAGGGAGTTCCTCAAGGAGATTATGGAGCGCAGCGGCTTGCTTAGGCAGAAGTCCCGAACCTCCTACGACTTCGCCCATCTGACTTTTCAGGAGTTTTTCACGGCCGCTGCCTTCAACGAGAAGGGAGATGCTGAGTCGCTCCTCACACATTTGAATGACCCCTGGTGGCGTGAGGTTATCTTGTTGTTCGTGGGGCTTCTGGGCGATGCCACTCAACTCCTTGAGAGGTTGAAAAGGCACGACATCCTGCTGGGGGCTGCCGCCCTCGCCGATGCCCGCCCTGTGCATACAGAGCCCTTTGAGAGGGTTGCTGGCAAGATTATCGCTGAGCTAACGCACTTAATGAAGGAGGATTCACAGCGCTGCCAAGAGGCTGCCGATGCTCTTGCCGAAATCGCCCGATGGGGCGCGACTGAATATCTGGTTCAGAAAGTACGTGCCGAGGGACAGCCGCCCATCGCGCTGGCAGCCGTTCTAGGACTAACACGGGCAGCGGATAGAGAGGTGCTCGACCATCTTTTCGACCCACTGGGACCCATCCTGCGCCTGCTTAATGGCAGTCTGGGACGATTCAATGCTGCGATGGACGAGCGCATCCTGTTACTCTTAGAGACCATTGATTTCCCTATGATCTTTGTTCCAGCAGGAGAGTTCCTGATGGGCTTCCAAGCATCCAATAAGCGACAGGTACATTTGGATGATTACTGGATTGATAAGTATCTAGTAACCAATGCCCAGTTTCAGCGGTTTGTGAGCGAGTCAGGTTATCAAGCACAAGGGGACTGGCGAAAAGAGTCCATCCCAGGCAAGGAAAATCATCTGGTCGTCAATGTGAGCTGGCATGATGCTGTCGCATTCTGCAAGTGGGCAGGCAAGAGCCTTCCGACCGAGGCACAGTGGGAGAAGGCTGCTCATGGCACCGATGGTCGACACTACCCGTGGGGAAATCAAGAGGATAGAACCCGATGCAACTTATCGTTGCGGGGCACGACCCCAGTTGATCAGTATCCTAGCGGCGTTAGCCCCTACGGGTGCCACGATATGGAAGGTAATGTCCGAGAATGGTGTGCTATAAATTCTTACCATTACTCGTCTGATTCCGACCGTGCCGGACCTGCCCAAGATACAAAGCGTGTGTTGCGTAGTGGGTCGTGGGACTACAGGCGCGAGGCGGCTTTATGCCCCAGCCTCTATGAGCGGGCAGACCCTGAGACTTGGAACCGTGATTGGGGTTTTCGGTGTGCAGTGTTGCATGTTCCTCAGGCAGGAAGTTGAGTTTATGAGTATGTGATCTCATGGGGAAAGATCGAATATTGTGCGCGGCCTACCATCTCGCTCCAGCCGGTTCGAGGAGCAGCGAGAGAAACGTCTTTCGTTCGTCCTGTTTCCGTTTTCTGGCACAGTTCGTGATCCCCCAGCGATCCCCGACAAGAACCACCGTCTCCTTCGCCCGGGTGACGCCGGTATAGAAAAGGTTGCGGTGGTGCATGAAGGCATGGGACTTGTGCACGACGACGACGGCGCATGGAAACTCGGAACCTTGCGCCTTGTGGATTGTGAGGGCGTAGGCAAGCTGAATATCCTGCATGTTTGGCGACCCGGCCTCGATTTCCACCGGTATTCCGTCGAACTCGATAACGAGCGAGCCGTCCCGTGCGACATTGGTAACGACACCCACGGTACCGTTCATCACCCCCAGTTCGTAGTTGTTTCGAGTCTGGATGACCTTGTCGCGGGGAAAGGGCTTCGGCCTGCGCCCGGCCGGGACGACCGGAACCTCCACACGCCACAACTTCTGTTGTATGAGACGCTGCAACTCCCGGTTCAGATCGCGCGTGCCAAGCGGTCCCTTGTGGGTTGGCGTCAACACCTGGACATCCGACACCAAATCGAAACCAAGGCGCTTGTCGAGCACGTTCTTAAACAACTCCAAGAGGAAACGCTGGGCGTCCCATTGGTCGGTGAACTGATCCACCAGGTACCACGCACGGCGGCCGGGGCCATCCGGCTCGCTGGTCTTGCGTACCTCGCCGTTCAGAATCGCGATGCTGTTTTCCTTGAGCACGCCAGCTTGCCTGACCACTTTGTCCAGAATGACCGCCGGCACAACTCTCGACTGGACGAGGTCCCGTAGCAGATTGCCGGGACCTATCGGAGGAAGCTGGTTATGATCGCCGACCAGAACGACAGCGGTCTTCTCCAGATTGATCGCCTGGAACAGTCGCCAGGCCAACGGCACGTCCACCATGGAGACCTCGTCGACAATGATCACGTCGGCATCGATAGGGTTGTCCGGACCGCGGCCGTAGTCCTTGCCGTTGAAACCGAGCAACCGGTGAATTGTGCTCGCTGAATGTCCGACGACCTCTTCAAGGCGCTTCGCGGCCTTTCCGGTGGGTGCCACGAGAATGACACGCAGGTCGCGTTCCGCGTATATGCTCGTATTGGCCGAGATCGTGAACGTCTTGCCGCTTCCTGCCCCGCCGGAAACGAGGGAAATCGAGTGCCGCAGCGCTGTGAGCGCTGCTTCCCTCTGACCGTCGTTCAGTTGGGGAGCAGTCTTCTGCACCAGGGATTCGAGACTATCGGTGCCCGCAAAATGGGGATTAGGCAGGCGGGCTTGCCGAAACAACACCGCTATGTCTTCCTCCATTTTGCGGATGTCAGGTCTGGAGACGAGGAATCGGCCACCAGCGCAGAGCAAGAAAGAGTGTCTTCATCGATTAGGCTGCTCAGCGTCTTTTTGATCTGATCGCGGCGTCGAGGACGTCCATGACAAGCAGCGTGTTGGCCTGGTCGATAAGTTCTTCGAACTCGATCCAGCAGTCGCCTTCATCCAGCGCCGCCCCAATGCAATGGAGTATACCAGCGCGGATACGGGCCGGGTCATCCTTAGCCGTTCCCATCTTGCGGGCAATCTTGTCGACCCGTTTGAATCCGAAACCGCGCACCTCGCGGACAATGATATATGGGTCGGCCTTGAGCAGCCCCAGCGCGTCGTTGCCGAATTTCTTGATCAGGATCGTCACCTGGTGATGCGTGAGCCCGAACGCGGCCAGCCACGTGATCGCCTTATTGGATGCCTTGATTTTGCGCCACTCGTCGCGCAGCTTCTCAACCACCGCCAAGGGAACCTTCGCTGCTTCGGCGATCACTTCCGGTTGTTCAACGATCACCGTATCGAAATCCGCGCCGAAACGTTCTGCAATCAGCCGCGCTTTGACTGGTCCGATACCCTTTATGTCCGGGTGGTTGGCCAGATAGTTGGCGAGTCCTTCGGCATTCAAATCGAGATCGTATTCCATTGCCTCAACCTCGAACTGGCGACCATACTTGGGATGTGTGATCCAACGGCCGTTGAGAACAACTTGCTCGTGCTCGCGGACGTGGAGCTTGCCGGCGAATTGAATCTTGTCCCCGGACGGTGTTACCAACCGACCCGCTGAGAATCCCGGCCCTGCATAGAAGACGGCGTCGATCCGTCCTCGAATTGTCGTTTGAGTTTGTTTCAAATAACCGCCTCTCAGCAAACCACAGCGCGCAGCGCAACTCCAAGCCGATCTTTCCATGGTCACATACCGGAATGATTTGCGGACTGTCGGAAGGCAGGTCGATTGGCCAACTAGGATTGGTTTTGACTTTGAGGGGTTTGAGAAGTTATATTGTTGTAAGAGAATGTGGTAAACGGATTGGTGGGAAAAGTGGAGGGTCCCTTTTGGGATTTAATGGTGATATGGGAAAGCCCCTAGTCATCCACCCTCAGACAGAACAGAACGCGCCGCCCGAGTATGTTATTTATCTGCGGCGTGTCCTGAGTGAGCTAGCTGAAGTCTCCGAAGCGCTTCTGTGTGGATTGAAGGATTTCGACAGCGAAGGAGAGTACACTGGTGTTTCGATTTCCAGTGATCCACTGCCACCAGAATCAGCTCTGAGCGCAATAGCGCTGAGACTCAATTCTGATGACGATGTCACATTCGAACGGGTATGTAATGAAATACAGAGTACCTTTGCGGCAGATGGCATCTCTGGACCAGTGATATTCAATGGCTTCAAATTCAAAGACATTTGGGAACGACTCAAGGAGCGGAAGGCGCTTGTCGCATTCCAACGCAGGTACCCAATTGCCTTGGCCTCATACCATGATCTGTCTACAGACCTTTACAACTCAATAGATCGTTGTCCAGAGATTTGGAATGGCATTGCCTCCTATTGGTTTCTTTGGCGAACGAAGGAAACCATTGATGTCATGAGAGCGGAGTCTGCGGGGCGCCTTCATGTGCATGTAGGACCGAACGTCAATCTTGTTGAACTCGCTAAGAGACTACTGGTTTTGTCTGATTCTGTTACATTCTGGTATGCGGGGCCGATCACATTTCCTGTTGGAGACTGCTCTATATGCAAACTCTCTACCTTAGAACCTGGGACACCCGTGTCTACAACAGCAAGTTGCTAGAAACTGACTTTTAGAACAATAAGTCCAAACTCACCAACAACTAGAACGTTGTCATCATGCACAGCTACATCAGAGCATTCACCGTCCGTGTTATATCTGCCCACTAAGTTCGGATCAGAACGATCGGCAATATAAAGAACAGAAACCCCCCGTGCTCCTGCACAAAATACTAGGTCTCCACTCACATCCACCCGGTTTATAGCCCCAGATTCCTCGGCACGGAAGTGACTCACAAAAACAGGCTTGGTCGGGTTCTCCAGAGAAAGTATCTGGAGGTCTCGCCCCCAGTACGCCGTAACATAGGCGTACCCAGCCTCTATGACGATCTGACGAGCTTCACCCGGCATATCACAGCTATCAACTATTTGGGGCTTCGCTGGTTTAGTGACGTCTACGATTATTATGCCATCTTCGTCAGCCGCTAGGTAAGCAAACGATCCCTGGACTGCCACATCCCATGAGGTCAAACCCGGCGCCCCGGTACGGCCGTCCCACCACAGCACCTCTGGCGATAGTGCTAAGTTGATAATCTGCAGCCCAGTGTATCCGGTTGCGACAAAGGCAAGCGTATCCACAATGACGACACCTTTGGCTTGACCCGAATGCCCGCGGACCGATTCTTTGGTTGGCACCTGTGGATTTGATACATTAACTACTAGAAGAGGACCGTGGTGTGTCCCTTGGACCATATAGACCTTTGATTCGGACACATCAAGGTCTACACCGCGACCGAAATCCGTCGAGAAAGGAGGACCGAGCAGAACGGGCGCATTCAGCTCTGAAATGCCGATAATATACATATTCCCCATACTGCAATCTAGGGCGTAGGCACGCTGATCAGCTACTACAATCCTACACAGCCCTTTGGGTTCTACCAAGCTACCGACTAGCGATAGATTAACTCGAGTAGAAGTGTCCGGCAATATGAACCCTGCTGCGCCAGATGACTTCACCCCCAACACGAATAGAACTCCAAGGACAAGGATGAACCTCAGCATTTCAGCTTCCTTTCTTACATAGCCTATGACGTTCTTCGTTTCCTGCAGTAATGGCAGAACTCACCGAATTCGATCTTTCTCCGGCAGACTCTGCACCGAGGCTGTCGGCTGAAGGTGTGAACCTTCTTTCTTCGGAATGGATTCTCCTTCTTTCCCTTTCCTGACTCCGATCTGTATGCCACTTCATTCACATCTTATTACCTTTTGAGAGCCGTCTGGCATCTGATATTCAGCAATGCCGTAGGTATAACCACTCTTAATTCGTGATAATCAAAACTTACCCCAGACCTCCCAGGTGTCCGTTTCCTCCGGCCATTCTTCATCGTCATCATCGAGATCATGGAAGAAATCAAATCCGGTCATGGTCTCCTCCTGCAACCGTATCTGACCATCTCCGCATCGAGAGTGGACATCAACTACACTCCAAACCACTATTGTACTGTACTCACAAAGGCAAGCAAGCATACTACAATCTGAGCTGAAGGCAATTCGTTGCACTTTGCCCGGATTGTCAGAGAGCCTCTTGAACTCTGTTCCGCTCTCTATATCCCATATTGTAACGACT
The DNA here is from genome assembly GCA_018820315.1 of Candidatus Zixiibacteriota bacterium. Lineage (NCBI taxonomy): Bacteria > Pseudomonadati > Candidatus Zixiibacteriota > Candidatus Zixiibacteriota bacterium. The sequence goes on from JAHJOQ010000071.1 coordinate 8,835, forward strand.
CGTCCTCCGAAATCCCAGCTTGTTGCTGCAACGAGTCTATTGTCTGGACTGAAAGCTAAGTTCTCAATTCGATTGAATCTTATCTTGGTATTTGGTTCAGGGATGGGAGCGAATGAATGCAACTGGTTCCCGGATCGAGAATCCCAAATTCGCAAGGTCATATCACTGCCAGCACTTGCAATGAGACTGGCATCGCTACTAATGGCCACGGAGTAGACGAATCCGTCATGACCGGCGAAGGTTCTAATCTCTTTCCCGGTGGAGACGTTCCAAAGCTTCACCAACTGATCTGCACCGCCACTTACCAACAATTCGGCATCGTTGTTGAACGCAACATCAATAATGCCATCCAAGTGGCCGATGGGGACGTAAGGACGGGAATCGCCGATTGAAATTTGATCACAACCAAGTAGTACTATCAAAGCGAGCGATAGAATTTGCCGGATATCCATGATCCATCATCTCCTTTGGTAATCTCCCGTGATTCACCTCTCATTTGATATCCAGATTATCGGTTCAATCAGAATGGATTCGATGGAAAGAATAGCTTGATAGCACAATGATGCAAGCACTATAGCCTTTGTCACGGCCCGGCTCATAGATGGCTTTTTCTATTATCATCAAAGATTCTGCCACCAAGTAGATCCCCTGCCTAGATAGTGAATTGAACAACCGACCAATCTATTTAAAGGTAAACATTGCAGATGATGTGGTCAAGTGCATTCCGCCGGAATCACATGGCGCATTCGCCGGAATACGCATCAGGGGCTGCTCGTACAACCAGATAACTCCACTCGCCTTTCAGATATCCACTGACCGGTTCTGACAGTGTGCATCTGTTTCTTTCCGGTGGTAAGATGTACCCAGTTCCGGGGAGGGAGTATGTCAACAAACAAGGCATGGCATTCGGTCGGTGACGACTGCTATCACAATAATGAGAAGTGTACCCGAGGCTGGATGATTCCGAAGAGTGAACAGATCGAAGGAACTGGTGACAGACCGCTGTGTATCGTGTGTAGGGTGTTGAATGAGAGAGAGCGGGAGGTGTCGAAGCAGAATGAGTGACAGCACTGAGATTGTGCTGCATGAGAGTACCCCCCGGGGTACCCAGTACCGATGGGCTTGTTGATAAACCCTGGTTATTGTCTAAGGTAAACATCATATGCGGTTGATTTGTGGAGACGGTCGGTTTATGTTCCACAGATGAGATGAGAAGTGCCAGAACAAGTAGCCAATGGCTGTTTTTAGGGCTGAAAGAACTCTATAA
>JAHJOQ010000072.1 GCA_018820315.1 Candidatus Zixiibacteriota bacterium
AGTGTGACTCCCCCAGCCTCTTTGATAAGAGTCCATACGTCAGGAATCTTCTCGAATGCATAAGCACCCGGTTTCGCAACCTGCCCGTTTATGAAGACTTTCTGACTGTTATATGATAGCACGGTAACAGCCGCCTGAGAAATCGCTGGGTCATAGTAGTGCGCGCGTTCGCCGATCTTCCTGGACAGCTCAGCAGGAGCCAACCCGGCAGCCACAATCTCTCCGACTATTGAGATCGTGATATTGCCATCGTGGCGAACTGTGACAGTCTGATCAAGTGACGGTTTCTGCCAGAACGAAATCTGGAGTATGTCATCCGGGCCGATCTTATACTGCGCAATGGCTCTACTCGACGCGGGCAGCAAGACCGCCAAGGCTAAGAGTATCGCCAACTTTGCTTTTGAAGAAAATATCATGGAGGCTCCTTATGTCCGTAACGTCGGCATGATATATCCAGTTTAGCTCATTGTAAAGAAAAAACTTCTGTCTATAATCTTAGATCGTCGTATGCATGAGCATCTATAACATCAAATTGAAGAATAAGTTGCATCTCTTTCTCATTCACTACCGGCACTTCCTTTCGGAGAGAGCCTGCTGAACATGCGGCACACGTTCTTACCCGATTTCTTAGCCTCCAGCAGAGCCATATCCGCGCAGTATATCAAGCGATCCGCCCGCTCTGAATCCGACGGAAATATCGCTCCTCCAGCCGACACCGCAATATCATGTTTCTTGTCGATGAATCGGCTTCTGAATTCATGGGAACTGACTTCTCCCCTCAACCTCTCCATGAACTGTTGACAGGAATCCTCGTCCGATTCCGGCATTATCACGCAGAACTCTTCCCCTCCGTATCTACAGACAATGTCGATTGAGCGCACAGAGTCGAGGAATAGTGCTCCAAGTTGCCGCAGTATGTAGTCACCAGTCTGATGCCCATAGGAGTCGTTGAACACTTTGAAATCATCGATGTCGAATATCGCAAGCCCAAGATACCTTGTGAATCTGCGCGCTCTGAGTATTTCCTCTGTCAGACGCTTATAGAAATACCGGTGATTATACAATCCGGTCATGCTGTCAGTGTAGGAAAGCTCCTCGATTCTCCTGAATTGGTGTATGCTCTCCAGAATCATTTCTACCGTCTGGCAAAGAGTGTGCGCCATCTCGCAATCATCCAGGCTGTACGGTTGCGTATCGCCTACACGTTTGACAAGTCCAAGCAATCCGGCCCTTTTCTCCGGCAGATTTACCGGCACGACCATTTCAGTTCCATGCTGGAAAAGGTGACGCAGATCGAAGTTATCTCCCGTCAACCCAAGCAAGTCATCTACCAGATAGCCACCCGGTCTGCGAAGCAGCAGATCAAACAGTGACGACTTCTCATCAATGGTCTGATCTGCAAGTTCATCAACCCCCTTGCCACTCTTATAGCGCATTCTCAACACCTTGGATTTCTCAGCAGGCAGAAACAGAAAACAGCACTCCGACTGGAAGAGTCTGCAAATGCTCGACACAAACGTGTCGAACAAGTGATCAGTGTTGTAAATTCTGAAAAGCTTTGCCGTAATTTCGAAATACTGCTTGTGCGCCTTTGAATCCAGGGAGACCGGGTTAAGATCGGACATCCCCGCCGACGTTGTTTGACCGACACCGGTCGCCACTGTTCCCGGCTGGATGAGGTGCCTGCCGGCAAAGGAGCAAAGGTTCAGAATGCTGTCCTTGAATTCTTCCGATTCAGCGATAGATCCTGAACCGACGAACAGTATCCCCTCGACGCTATCCGACTTCAATATTGGGTACGCCTGGTTAATGCCGAACTGGGCAACAAGCACTTCCGGCAGCGCATCGTCACAGGAGACACTTGTCACGTCGACGACATGCTTATTGTTTCTCAGCTCGTGCGCGAGTTCAGAAGTGACACCTAATGAAAGATCCTTGATCTCGGAAGGATCAATTCCGATTCCGGACATCACCCGAAAGCCACTCCCCTCGCTTACGCATACAAGAGCCGAATCAGATCCATAGACCGATGTGATCACCCGGCAGAAGTCACTCCACTTCTTGCGAACGCTTCCATCGCTTCGGATTATGTTCCGGATTTGTTCTTCCGCTCTTATCTGTAGACGCGTGACTTTCAACGATGATTTGTTGAGGAAACTGTTATATCCCCCCGCAATTACTCGGACAAGTAGCCATCCGGCAGCCCATATACCAGTTATGAGGAGGACACTGTTACTCTCGAGCCTCAAAAAGAATATCCCCACCAGAAGCAGTAGTGTAATCAGGGCAAACAGCATGTTTCACCTGTGAGATGGGTTTAGCTTAGCCTTTGCGAGAGTATCGAAACCTCTTCTTCTTGGATTTGAGGTCGTTCTCTCTTAGGATAGATCTGATTTTCCACCAGCCGACTTTGCCCTCAAAACTGTTCTCCGAATTTATGATTTTCTTCATTTCGGATACTGAGTAGAAAGGATCCTCTTTGACCAGTTCAAGCACTCTGCTTTCCAGGCTGGGCTGAGCTGCGACATGCTCATCCACCTTGTCAGCAATGGTTACCGGCTTGCTTACAGCAACTGCGGCAGGGGCTTCGGCTGTAGCTGCCGCACCTGCTTCTCTCAGTCTGCCCGCAACCGTCGATTTGGATGCTTCAACATCGTTATCTGCAGAATTACCGTTCAGTCTGAAGTCGTGCTTAGCTTTCTCTATGTTGTCAAAACAATGGAGAATCGAATCGAATTCCAGCAACTCGAAAATCTCGTGCACATTTGGAATCATACGTGCAAGTTTGATATCGCCATCGTTCTGCCTGATTTCTCTGATATTCGAGATAAATATGCCCCATCCCGCAGACGAGATGTAATCTACACCGCCGAGATCGATGACAATGTTAAATCGCTTCTGACCGAGAAGGGAATTCATCACCTTCTCCAACTCAGTGGCTGTCATTGTGTCGATAACGCCATCGACACGAACGATCGATATTTCCCCGTCGACACCACTTGTGTCTAATGATATCTTGATATTTTCCATTAGTTATCCACCTCAGTCGGACCACGGCCCGAGCCGTTGGCAATCTCCTTGGTTAACAGAAAGTAATCCAATGCGCCGTGCGAATACGGTGCAAATTCAAAAATAGTCTGAAACTTGGCCTGCGCCTCTTTGAGTTGAGTGTTTATGCGGATCTTCGTGGCAAAAACCAGATCGCCAAACTGGGACACGAGATGATCATATGTACGCTGAGATATCTTGGTCCGTCGATCGAAGAATGTCGCCAGCAGTCCCATGACATTCAGCGAGTGCCCGATCCGATCCTTAATTTCACCAATCAGTGTCATGGTCTTCTTAGCACCCTCACAGGCGAAGAAGTCCATGGAAACCGGAATAATCACATGATCGCAGAAATTAAGGGCATTTATATTAATCAGATTGATCGTGGGAGGACAGTCACATATTACGTAGTCTGATCCCTCAAGGCGACTAAGCACACGCTTCAGTCTCGTTTCACGGTCATCCTGCTTGGCAAGCACTAATTCTGACTCCACAAGACGCTTTCCGCCTGAATCGACAATAAACAAGTTTGGCCTAACCTTCTTGATATCCACCTCACCTATCGTGATCAACTCAGCGAGACCCTTCTCCGGATCAACATCGAATGCCATCGAAATGTTTGCCTGACTATCACAGTCAATCAGAAGCACGCGCTTACCCGACAAAGCCAGACAATGGCCGAGGTTTATGGCCGTAGTCGTCTTCCCGGTACCTCCCTTGGATGTCATGACTGCAATCTTACGCATGCTTCTTCGACCCATGTTCCTCAGCAGACATTTTCTCAGCGTACTCGTTAAAATCGAAACTAGAAGTTTCATCTTCGTTGTCAAGCGAATTCAGGTCAATACCTTTTTCTTCAGCCTTCTTCCAGGCGGACAAGTCGGCCTTATTAAACCTCGATTGGTCGAGAACGCGTTTGCCGGGACGAGTCTCGACAATCTGAGAAGCCCGCTCGGAGAGCTTCTCGACAAGTGAGAAAATCTGGTCTTTATTCGTCACTGTCTGATCATTTACGACAGCCTCCAGGAATTCCCTGACGTCCTCCTCAGCAAGTCCGGCACCCGATAGCCGTTCGATGAGCTCAGGAATCATCTTATTCCTACCATTGTCTCCTGCGGCGGCCGATGCCTTGACCAAATCAAGATACGCCTTCTTGTCCAGCTCCACTTTCTTCTGGAATCTCTGCTGCTCTTTTGCCAGCGTCTCCTTTTCTGCGCTGGTCAGAGACCTGCTCTCCCTGGCCACAAACTCAAGCCTGAGTCGTTTTGTATTCAGACGCAATCTGACAAGTTCTTCATACAGAATGTTCTCATCGACTTTGATACTTCCGTACTTATCATTGTCGAGCTCGGACTTCAAACGTGCCGTGCCGTATTCAGGATGTTCGCGTATTGCTGCCAGCAGCATTCTTCTATCCTCGAACGACAGCATCCGCGGAGTGCTGTCCACACGCAACTGCTTGTTGAGAAGCCCTTCGTCGCCGTACATATCGTAGCGCTTCCTGTACTTGTAATAGGAGGATGCAGAAACGCCCATCTCTTCGCAAGCCTCCTTAACAGGCATCCCATTCTTCTCAACAAGATCGAGCAGTTTCTTCCGCCGAGTAAGAAGATAGGCGTCAGCCATGATCTTCTCTTTTATTGCGACAAGCGTGATATCATCATTCTGTTCTGCGCCGCTGGTGAATTCGAGAATATCTTCATTCAGTTTCTCGGTGAATTCATCCGGGGTCAGCCGCGCATGATCCTTGATGAAATACAAGAAACGCTCCATGCCGTATTGATCTCGTTCAGGATTCATGGCTTCAGTGATGCCGTCCGTGTAAATCACAAGGATGTCATCCTTCTTGAGATTGACTGACTCCGACGATATCGTCTCCTCGAAATTCAAACCATCCGGAAGGGTTATACCTACAGGAATCCCTTTCGGATTAAGAAAATAGGTTTTGTCTTCTGCCATGCGATACAGGATCATCGGATTGTGGCCGGCTGAAGCGAACGATATTTTGCGATTGCGCGAATCGAGCACAACCAGGAATATGGTTACGAACATGCCCTTCTTGACATCGTCCGTAATGAATTCGTTCACCCGGCTCAAAACATCGACAGCCGACTTATTTCCACGTGCTTCCAGACGCACCGCAGTGCGGATCATCGTCATTACGAGTGATCCGGGGACGCCCTTGCCGGAAACATCGGCGACGATTATTCCCAGTGTCTCTTCATCGATCCAGACAAAATCGAAGTAATCCCCGCCAACATCTTTTGCAGCACGATAGATAGTCGAGATATCATAACCTTCTATGTCAGGGAACTGCTTTGGCAGAAGCGTCTGCTGAATCTCCTGAGCCACCTGCATTTCTTTCTGCAGGCGTTCCTTCTCGACCTCGTCCTTCTGTGCCTCCTTGATCTTGACCGTCATTTCGTTGAATGCCTGAGCGATGGCACTGAATTCATCGACGCCATCAACCGGAAGAGGTTCATTTGTATCGCTGGTGTTGAATCTCCTTACACCTTCCGTGATCTTTTGAATCGGTTTCACGAAGTAGTTGGCAAGCACATAAGTGGCGATGATGCCGACAATATAGCTGAGAATCGCTATAAGGAAGATCCCTTTGCGAGACTGAGTTATCTCTGATTTCCAGAACCTGTCGGACACACCTACGCTGACGGTGCCCAGCGACGGATTGTCTGGAAATATCGGTCTCGAGATATGATAGACTGCTGCCGAGTCATAAGTCACTTCCTGAATCTGTCCGAACTCCAGGTCAGAGTATCCTTCCGGGTAGCTGTATTCCGTGTATATGGAAGACGGGGCCTCGGTGCTGGCTCTGATCAACCCCGCACCGTCTGTGATGACGAGATAGACCACCTGGTGATTTTCGTTCTTGAAGTTCAGTGCAAGCTCGTCGAATTCGGGGTCTGATCGATTATTCATGATCAGAGGTGCGGTCTGACTCGAGATGGTGCCGGAGAGATTCTCGATATCGGACATGAAGTCGCGTCTGTAAGCGTCAGTGGTGCGAGAGTCGAAGTAGAAGTAGGCGGCCGTTACGATAAGAAAGAGAGTTGCCGCGGTCCAGAGAGAGAATTTCGCCCGAATGGTAAGCCCGGGAGTCTTCGGCAGAATAACTTTGGCAGGCTTCGGGAGTCTCTTGACCATCCGGAGTTGATTCTCACCCTTAACAGTTCGGTAGCTGACATCGTCCATTACCTTTCGGATGAGGTAAATTCCGAGGCCGCCTTTGCGCCCCGTCTCGATATACCTTTCCAGGTCGGGTGATCCGGCTGCGGCGAAGTCGAACGACCGCCCCGTATCGGACACAGTGAATACTATACTTCTCCTGGTGAGTGTTATCTGGAGTTTTATCGTCCCGGACGCATACAGGTATGCGTGCCGAATGACATTAGTGCATGCCTCTTCCACTGCGAGAAGGATACTGTCCACATCTCTCTTCGAGAGCGTGGTTTCTCTGCAAACCGTTTCGACATAGGTTTTGATCTCCCGAAGCTGCGACTCTTTGGCCGGGAATGTTACGAGAGATTCCTTTATAGTTCTGCCGCGCATTTGCGTCAATCCAGTCCGCTATTTGTCTCTTCTGAGTTTCGCCTGTCCAATGTTTGTCAAAGCTTCTCTGTTGCCCGGGTACTTCTCCAGCACTTTCTCCCAGGCGTCGATAGCCTCATCGTATTGCTTATTTCTGAAATAGCCAAGTCCGTCAAGATACAATTTCCAGTACTCAGTGTCTTGTCTCAGCTCATCGAGAGTGATTGTCTCGGCCTCCACTCTATCCATAATTCTGATGTATTCTATCGCAGTAGCATTGTTCTGATCCAGCGTGAGCACTTCGGTGAACAGACTGCGCGCCTGCGCCGTATCACCCTCAGCATAAGTCTCCAGTGCATCCCTCAGCCTCTGATCTATCACCATAAGCCGCTTTGCCCGTGCAACCTTCTCTCTCACGATCGGCAAATCAGGCTTCAGTTCCAACGCTCTGTTCCAGCTAACCACTGCCTCGCCATAGTCCTGTACAGAAAATCTGGCATCCCCATTCGATATGTGAACCTGCACACGGCGAGCGACAGCAGCGTCGATTCTCGCCAATCCATCCAGCGCCGCTACATTTGTTGAATCCAGCTTCAGTGCCTGATTGAGCTCCTCTCTTGCCTCTCCAAGCTTGCCCTCATTGAGAAGGCTCATTCCGTTGGCCACGCGATCCGTCACCATACTTCCGACAGCCCGCTCTCGACTTTTCTCTTCGATCTGGCTCTCCGTCTGCTCATTCTTGAGTTCACGAATTCTCTGCATCAGACGTATTGCCTCTTCATGTTCAGGTTCATATCCGATCAGCTGACTGCACAGCAATGATGCCGAATCGAGATCATTGCGACTGAACGCGTCGAATGCAGACTGCCACAGCCCATCGATGCGGGAGCGGTTTTCTTCATCACGGCGCTGGCTTTCACGCAATAGTCCTCGCTCAATCCTATGTTGCCTCTGCTCAGATACGGTTGGACCGAAAAACAGCGTCAATCCAAACCTGTGACTTGCTCCCAGCACATCGTTTGATTTGTACGCGTAATCAGCACCCAGGAGCCTGTACCTTATGCCAGCTCCAAAAGTGATATCCTCACGATCATATCCGCCTCGGACCAACATATACTTCATGAACATCAATTCCGCGCCGAAGTGCCTGGAAGCGGGCTGGCCCTCTGTTTTGTCGAAGTCCATCGCCGCTATCACGCCAAAGCTCCTTTCGGCGTTCATCCAGTTCACGGCGGCTCCGAATTTGATGTTGTACGGAATACCTTCTTCCGCCCGCAAGAGCTTCATCTTGCCCGCAATTACATCCTGAACATTCACACCGAAAGATACCATGCTGAACGGTTGGAGCAGCAGCCCCGCATCGATACTAGCTGTGCTCGAAGAGAAACCAGCCAGACTCTGATCGACAAGTTTGATGTTTGCCCCGCCATGAATCCAGCGGTAGATGCTGCGCGCATAAGACAACCAGTATTGACCATTGCTATAATCGTACGTCCCTAAAGGCCCATACTCATCGCGAAATTCGATGCCGCCGGTACCTATCTTCATACCGCCGACACCAATTGTTCCAAAGTCAAGAATCGGCCACGCTGCTGCGGCGAAATCGTAGCTCGTCTCTTCATAAAGCGTAACATGAGTCCATATCAACTGTCTGTATTCAAGCAATGACAGACAGGCCGGATTCCAGTAAACAGACGATACATCACCGGGAATAGCCGAGAACGCTCCCCCCATGCCAAGAGCGCGGGTTCCGGCACCGAGCACGAAGAGAGACTCGCGCCCTCCCTGCGGTTCTGCCTGCACCAAGCCTGCCAGAACAAGCGCAATCGCAAGAATCATCACGGCTATGCGGAACCTCTCCCTCATTTCACCACCGCTATCTTAGTTCTTGCATCTCCGCCCGACGCAACCTTCAAGACCGCAATGTACACACCATTATTGACAGTCTCTCCCCGGCTATTGCTGCCATCCCAAATTAATACGTTTCGACCAGCAACCGCACCAGCGGACCCCGAGGCGATTTCTTCCGAGAAAACCAGTTCTCCAATCAATGTGAAGATTTCCAGCGTGATATCAGACGGTCCTGCGAGGTAGTAGACTATGTTTGTGCTTTCGTTCCCTGCTGCGAATGGATTCGGGTAATTGAAAAAAGACGATTCGAGTTCCCGGGGCACCATACCAAAACCCGCCTTGAAGTAGAATGGCGTATCCCCAATCCCCGTTATAGGCACATCCGCACCCTCGATCCCGAATGTGATATCCGTTGCGGACATGCTGCTGCTGTCCATTTCGATGAAGAAATTTGAACCGGAGTAAGCAGAACTGAGTGTGAACGAAACTGAGATGTCGGCTGCCTGCCCCGCCCGCACAATAAGACCATCATCAAAAGCAAACTGAACCTGATTGCCGGCCAACGATCCAGCGGTCTGACTGATTCCATAATGCACAGATGCTCCCACGAGAAGATTATTTGATGCGATTGAACCATCATACCTATCCAAGAGACCCAGTAGCAGACTGTTGATGCGAATCTCGGATTCCGGATTCTCCGCCACCGCTGAAATGTTGAGCGTCACCGGCATAAATTGGTCACCGGGACTCAGCAAGTGGCCGGGAAAAGCGTCATATTCAACTCGCAGTTTGAGTTCCTCTTGCTGCACAGTGACCGAAATCGTGTCCGCACCTATGCCCACATCAGAGGGAAGTCCGGTATTCGAGTCTATGGGAATGTCAGTCAGTTCGATGATAATCTCAAAATTCCCTTCTGTGCGAGGCGTAGCCACATTCCACCCGACAACATCATCTATGGAGAAAGCTATAAGCGGTTCATCCGACGTTTCGAATCCGGCAGCATTCCTGAGTGAGAGACTGACGATTCCATATCCAGCGCTCGCCTGACCGTGATTCTCGAAGCCAGCGATTATGTGAAAGCCCTGTCCGTAGCTCAGAATACCATCAACGGCAGTCATGGGGGCATCAATCCTTGCCGAGAGCGAAATTGATGCAGGCGTCTGAATGCTGACTGCTGCAGTGTTGTCAATCGGAGAAAGAACCATCGCTTTCTGGCCGGTCACTACGCCGGTAGCTGACCTTATTCTTGCAATGAATAGCTCTGCAGGATTCGGCTCAGTCGATGCTGTGACATGGAATGTCACTGAATCCGCTTCTCCTAAGGGGAGTATGTCCAGCGACAGAGAATCCTCGAATGAAGATGTGCCATCTGTCAGCATCTCAATCCAGACCTCCGAGAGGTCTTCCTCGGCTTCGTTCGAAACTTTTACTACAACATCAAACTCCTGCTGAGTATTGATATTGGGAGTGTTGGCCGAAACCGCTGTGACAGAGTTCATCTGTACTGTCGTCTGCTGCAGGAAATCGATCAGATCTTCACCTAAGTTTAGAGATGCAGAGTTGGGATGGCCATTTTCGATGCCCGACAGGTCGAGGGTGAGCGAGTTTGTATCGAGTGGGAACGACGATGGTACAGACTTCGCATTGAAATGGAGCACATTCGTTCCCGGCGCCATGACAGAGTCAGATTCAAACAGGCTGAAGCGAATCTCATCGTCTCCAGAAGTGAGCCTTAACACTGACTGTTCCAGATCCAATTCAAGCTCCGCTTCCCCATTATTCAAAACTCGCAGAGTTGGCTGAATGCTTGTTCCTCTGAATGCCGTCGATGGCTCAAAGCTCTCCTCTTCAAACTGCAAACTGGATGGCGTCTGTATCGTTATCGAATCCGTCAGGACAATCTGATCCGAATAGTTCGATGATCCCTGTTGACCAATCAACTGGAGCTCCACGTCATATTGTCCCGACGCGAAGCCGCTGTCAATCGTGCTTTCCTGGAAGAAAAGCGTCACCGGTTGCACTGTCGGAGCAATCACATAGATGGGGATCGCCAGCTTGCTTCTGAATGTATCCGCATCCTCCGATATGAATCGTATGAAACTGCCTGTATTCAGTGTGATGTTCTCCGCTCCAAAATGCTCGACATCGCATGTGAACGCGTACGACTCTCCTTTGGTCACCACAGTGGGAGACAGCGATGATTCGGAGTAGACGAGATTCTGTTGAGTCAGGATTCGCACAGAATCGAGATAAGCGCTCGTATCGGTTATTGGTTGGAGATTGTACAGTCCCCTGAAAGATGATCGGAACCTGGTCCATCCTGGATCGAAGTCCTCGGGGATAATGCTCTTTAGTTCATAAGTGAGAGATGAGTTCCCGGCTATGTTGTCGGGCAATGGAGGGCTCACAGATATAATCCCCACACCGCCCTGCGAAGAGCTGAGCGTAATGGTATTTATCACCGCCGGAAGTGAACCGAAGTTGGCAATCGTTACGGAAGCAATCAGCGTATCACCTTTGAAGAGCTCAGTCGGATTGACAAAGAGACCCTCAATACTGGATGAATTTATCTCAACAGTGTTGGATGTGCCGGTAACGCCTGAATTCGACTCAGCACTGAAAGTCAGAAATCTCGCTTGACCTTCATACATAACCGCAAACTGAGTGAGATCACACACGCCATCAATGAAGCTCGACGCTTCATCGAGTACTGACGGTATCACCGTACCTGTTCCGTCCGGTCTCAGCGTCACATTGTCTGCAAATGCATCGAAGTCAACAGCGATGTTGCCGAACTCATCAAGCACGGTTATCGTCGCAGGGGAATCGAACGGGATTCCGACAATCTGAGGGGATGATATCAGAACACTGAACTCCTCGGCAGCAGCAGGCGACACAGTGATATCG
>JAHJOQ010000073.1 GCA_018820315.1 Candidatus Zixiibacteriota bacterium
CAACAACGTGAATCTCGCTCCAATAATGACTGCCATCGGTTCGAAGGTGGTCGACGAGGGCGTTAACCTGAACTTCGGTATATCGGCATCTGATGCTGATGGTACGATTCCGACACTGACTGCCGAGGATGTTCCTCTCAACGCTACGTTTGTAGATAATGCCAATGGCACCGGAACATTCGACTTTAATCCCGACTTCACACAGTCAGGTCCATACAGTGTCAGGTTCATCGCATCTGATGGCGCACTCGCAGACACAGAAGTTGTAGCTATCACAGTCAACAACATCAATCTCGCTCCGGTACTTGCAGGTATTGGATCACAGAGTGTTGACGAAGGCGCAAATCTCAATTTCGGAGTTTCAGCCTCCGATCCTGATGCTACGACACCAACACTGATGGCCGAAGATGTTCCGACCAATGCGATGTTCACAGATAACGGTGATGGCACGGGGACATTCGACTTCAATCCCGACTTCACACAGTCTGGACCATACAATGTCAGGTTCATCGCCTCTGATGGTGTATTGGCCGACACAGAGATTGTCGCTATCACAGTCAATCACATTAATCTACCGCCGATTATCGATCCAATCGGACCCAGAGCCGTTGTAGAGGGAGCGAATCTAAACTTCACATTGACATCCAGCGATCCAGACGGTACAACGCCGCAGCTAAGTGCGGAAACAGTTCCTGAGAATGCGACTTTCACCGATAATGGCGATGGTACAGGGACATTTGATTTCAATCCAGTGTTCACTCAGTCGGCGATCTATCTGGTTACGTTCATAGCATCAGATGGGGTGCTTGCCGATACCGAGGCGGTTGTAATAACCGTATACGAATCCGGGAACCAGGCGCCGATTTTCGCCGCCACAAGCCCACAAAGTGTTGACGAAGGATCGAATCTCAACTTCAGTGTTTCGGCGGTCGACCCAGACGGCACGATTCCCATTCTGACGGCAGAAAATGTTCCCGCGAATGCCACTTTCACTGTCCATGGCAACGGTAGCGGCACACTGGATTTCAATCCGGACTTCACTCAGTCTGGTCCATACAATGTCAGATTCATCGCCTCTGATGGCGCACTTGCAGATACTGAGATCGTAGCCATCACAGTCAACAACATCAATCTCGCTCCGGTGCTTGCAGGTATTGGATCACAGAGTGTTGACGAAGGTGCAAACCTGAACGTGGGCGTATCGGCATCTGATCCGGATGCTACGACACCGGCTTTGACGGCCGAAGATGTCCCAACAAATGCGACATTCACAGATAACGGTGATGGCACGGGTGTTTTCGACTTCACTCCTGGATTCGATCAATCAGGTCCGTATACGGTGCTCTTTATCGCCACTGATGGCATTCTGTCGGACAGCGAGTATGTGAGCATTACAGTCACCGAATTGGGAACGGGCACACCGCCTGCTTCGGTCACTGACCTTGATGCGGAAGTCTCTGGCAGTTCGATAAGACTGAGTTGGTCGGATGTAAGCACGGACACAGCAGGCGCCTTCACTACGGTGAGCCGCTACGTCATCTATCGCGGTACCAAGGCATATTTCGATCCGACACCTGCGGATTCGATTGCCGGGATCCTCCCCGGAGTTGCCGAGTTCTTCGACAACGATACAGGCGGTGCTGATGTGGTAGGCGACACAACGACAGATTATTTCTATCTCATAAAGTCTGTCGACATCGGTGGGCTTTCATCGGGCAACTCTAATAGAGTCGGTTGTATGGACATGCAAATCATCGCGACTTCGACGACAAATTACAACCTTTGTGCCCTGCCATTTGTGGCGACCGGAATCACCAATGCTCAGCAGCTTGTAGCTTCAATGGGTGGAACAAGTAATGTGCTGACGGTCAACAAGTATATTACGTCGTCTCAGAGTTATCAGGCCTGGTTTGCTGCCGGATTTGGAACCAACTTCTCCGTCTCGGCAGGCAGCGTGTTTCAGGTGAATGCAGCACAGAATTTTGTCTGGTCAATAGCGGGTCAGGTTCCGGATCCGGGCAGTCTCAGCTACCAGATTGTGACTACGCCGACAACGAGTTTCTCGCTGGTTATGATACCGTTTGAATATGAAGATATATTTATCGTCGCTCAGGACGTAATAGATAATGTACCCGGCCTGTTGAATACACTCAACGAGTTTGTCCCGACCTCCCAATCGTTCAGATCAAGGTTTGCGGCAGGTTTTGGCATAAACTTCGGGCTGAGAGCGGGCAGAGTCTATCAGGCTAACGGTGCTGCGCCGGGAGTATTTCCAGCGCCTTAGCATTGATTTAAGGTAGAGAAAAGCGTGTCGATACACATATATGGAGGATGACGTGAAGTCACAAAGCATAGTTATCAAAGGACTGGGAGAGCATCGGAAAGCTCTTCTGGCAGTCCTGATTCTGTCGATACTAACTCTGCCATCGGCAGCGTTCGCGCAAGGCTCGATTTTCGGATCGGTGCAGAATTCTGATGTGAGCACGCCCGCGAACGGAGACATTTCTTTTGTAGGTTTTCTCGACGATACGGACGAGGAGATTCGAATTGAAACGTCCGATGGTGCCGGTTATGATACTGGTAACTGGTTCGATGATTTCCAGAACTACCAGACCGAGGCCGCGGGGAACCCGTACGACTACTATTTTCACAATAGTACAAATGGCGAGGCATACCATCTGGCAAAGCTGATCCCTATCAACAGCTTCCAGCAGGAAGACATCGTGCTTGAGGCCGCAAGCCTCCCGTCAGCCCCGACCGGATTAGCTGCCACGGCGCTCTCGACGAGCTCTATGCTCGTCTCCTGGACCGGTTCGGCCGGATTGACCTACCATGTTTATCGCAGAAACGCGTCCTCTAATGGATCGCTTTTCAGACTCGATAATACTGCCGGCAGTCTATCAGACCCGGGTGTCAGTGAGACATACTTCGTCGACAACACCACAGATGGTGTCTCATCGTATGTCTATGTTTTGATTGCCGAAGATGTGTCAGGCAACTATTCTCCTCACTCTGCACAAGTGACGGGAAATTCTGCTGCTCCGGCTGCTCCGGCTGTGACATCTCTTGATCCAGCGACTGGAGTCACTATTGGTGGAACGTTCGTAAGTATCTACGGCAGCGAATTCGATCCCGCAGGAGTCGGTGTAACATTCGGTGGAGTCTCAGCTACTTCAATCACGGTTGTGTCACCGTACCATGTCACCGCGAACACTCCTGCCGGAACTAGCGTAGTTGATGTGACTGTCACAAATACAGCCTCGACTCTGTCCGGAACGCTTCCGTCAGCATTCACCTACTACGGAAACTCCGCACCGATCGCTGACGCTGGTCCAGATCAACTGGGACAATTCAAGACTACTCTGATAACGCTGGATGGCTCAGCCTCGAGTGACATCGATCTCGACATTCTCGGCTATCACTGGAAGCAAATCTCCGGCCCGGAGGCCGTGGTGCTTTCTGACAGTAATGTGGTCGATCCCTCATTTACAGTAGCCACGAACGGCGATTATTTCTTCGAGCTGCTGGTTGACGACGCAATCGATTACTCCGATCCTGACACTGTTAGAGTGGAGGTCGTCGAGCGCGCTCCCGTTCTTGCGGCAATCGGATCTCAGATAGTCACCGAAGGCGCGAATCTGAACGTCGGCGTCTCTGCATCCGATCCTGACGGTACGACACCATCACTTACGGCTGAAAATGTGCCGATAAATGCGACATTTACAGATAACGGCGACGGCACAGGGACATTCGATTTCAATCCGGATTTCACACAGGCGGGCACGTACAGTATCCGATTCATAGCTTCTGACGGTGTCCTCGCAGACACAGAAATCGTTGCGATCACCGTCAACGACGCGGGCAATCAGGCCCCGGTGCTTGCTGCTATCGGCTCGCAGGTGGTAGATGAAAATGTAAACCTGAATTTTGGCGTGTCTGCCTCTGATCCTGACGCCACAACACCGGCACTGACCGCTGAAGATATTCCGGCAAACGCAACGTTCACCGACAATGGTGATGGCACCGGTACGTTCGACTTCACCCCGGACTACACACAGGCGGGGCCGTACAGCGTCAGATTCATCGCCTCCGACGGTGCACTTGCCGATACTGAAATCGTCGCAATTACGGTCAACGACGCGGGTAACCAAAGGCCTGTTCTTGCGGCCATTGGTGCACAGATTGTTGATGAAGGCGCGAATCTGAATTTCGCCGTGTCTGCGTCCGATCCCGATGGGACCATCCCGACGCTAACAGCCAAGAATATTCCGACAAACGGAACGTTCACGGACAATGGCGATGGCTCAGGATCATTCGACTTCAATCCAGGCTTCACTCAGTCGGGCGTCTACAATGTGATCTTCATCGCATCCGATGTCGCGCTGGCTGATACAGAAATAGTCCAGATAACAGTAACAGATGCGGGCAATCAGGCACCTATTCTTGCTGCAATCGGATCGCAGGTGGTTGACGAAGGCGCCAATCTGAATGTCGGTATATCGGCAACCGATCCGGATGGCACAACACCGGCACTGACTGCTTTAGATGTACCTGTTAATGCTACGTTCACGGACAACGGCAATGGTACCGGCACATTCGATTTCAACCCCAGCTTCATACAAGCTGGTCCACACAGCGTGACGTTCATTGCGTCAGATGGTATACATGCAGACACAGAGGTTGTCGCGATTACCGTGAATGAAGCGGGTAATCAGTCACCTATTCTGGTGTCTATCGGTTCGCAGATAGTGGACGAAGGCGCAAATCTGAACTTCGGCGTATCTGCATCCGATCCCGACGGATCTACTCCGGCGCTGACTGCAGAAAATGTCCCGACAAATGCTACATTCACCGATAACGGCGACGGTACCGGGATATTTGACTTCAATCCCGATTTCACACAGGCGGGTCCATATAACATCAGATTCATCGCGTCAGATGGCGCGCTCGCCGACACCGAAATAGTCGCAATAACTGTGTACGATGCCGGCAACCAGGCACCTGTTCTTGCAGCTATAGGCTCACAGATTGTTAATGAAGGCGCGAATTTGACCTTCGGCGTATCCGCATCCGATCCGGATGCGACAGTTCCGGCGTTGACCGCAGAAGATGTTCCTGCCAACGCTACGTTCACAGACAATGGTGACGGCACTGGGACATTCGATTTCAATCCGGATTTCACACAGGCGGGCCCGTACAGTGTCCGATTCATAGCTTCTGACGGTGTCCTCGCAGACACGGAAATAGTCTCGATCACTGTTAATGATGCCGGTAATCAGGCCCCGGTTCTTGCAGCTATCGGATCTCAACTGGTCGACGAGGGTGCGAATCTGAATGTTGGCATATCAGCTTCTGATCCCGATGGCACGATTCCAGCACTGACTGCTGAGGATGTTCCTGCGAATGCGACTTTCACCGATAACGGCGACGGCACTGGTACATTCGATTTCAATCCTGATTTCACTCAGGCAGGACCGTACAGTGTCAGATTTATAGCATCTGACGGCGCACTGGCTGACACAGAGGTCGTTGCGATCACGGTCGATGAGGCTGGCAATCAGGCGCCGGTGCTTGCAGCTATCGGCGCGCAGAATGTTGATGAAGGTGCGAATCTGAATGTCGGCATATCGGCATCCGATCCGGATGGCACCATTCCCGTACTCACGGCAGAGGACGTGCCATTGAATGCGACATTCACTGACAACGGCAACGGCACAGGTCTGTTTGATTTCAATCCTGACTTCATACAGGCAGGCATATACAACGTGAGATTCATAGCTTCAGACGGCGCACTGGCCGATACTGAAGTGGTCGCAGTTACGGTCAACGATGCAGGCAATCAGGCCCCGGTTCTTGCCGCGATTGGTTCACAGGTTGTCGATGAAGGCGCTAATCTGAATATCGGCATCTCAGCTACTGATCCTGATGCAACCATTCCCACTCTGACTGCCGAGGATGTTCCGACCAATGCGACATTCTTAGACAACGGCGACGGCACCGGCACATTCGACTTCAATCCCGACTTCACTCAGGCGGGTCCATACAGCGTCAGATTTATCGCATCTGATGGCGCACTCGCCGACACGGAAATAGTTTCGATCACTGTTTACGATGCCGGCAATCAGGCACCAATTCTCGCAGCTATCGGCTCTCAATTGGTCGACGAGGGTGCGAACCTGAACTTCGGCGTGACGGCATCTGATCCCGATGGCTCGATTCCATCCCTGACGGCTGAAGATGTTCCCACCAATGCGACGTTCACGGATAACGGAGATGGTACCGGCACGTTCGATTTCAATCCTGGTTTTACGCAGGCCGGGCCATACAATGTGAGATTCATAGCTTCTGATGGTGCACTTGCAGACACAGAGGTTGTTGCGATCACGGTCAATGAGGCCGGCAATCAGTCACCGGTACTCGCGGCTATTGGCGCGCAGGTAGTTGATGAAGGTGCGAACCTTAACTTCGGCGTGTCTGCATCTGATGCGGATGCGACGATACCGAGTCTGACAGCCGAGGATGTTCCTGTGAACGCGACGTTCACAGACAATGGCAACGGCACAGGCACATTCGACTTCAATCCTGACTTCACGCAGGCAGGCCCGTATAATGTCAGGTTCATAGCATCTGACGGTGCCTTGGCCGATACCGAAATCGTTGCGATCACCGTAAACGATGCAGGTAATCAATCCCCTGTCCTGGCGGCTATTGGCGCACAGGCAGTTGATGAAGGTGCGAACCTGAATTTCGGCGTGTCGGCGTCCGATCCTGATGGCACAACGCCGGCTCTGACCGCAGAGGATGTTCCGACCAATGCGATATTCACAGATAACGGCGACGGCACCGGCATATTTGACTTCAATCCGGACTTCTTGCAGAATGGGACTTATAACGTCAGGTTCATTGCATCTGATGGCGCGCTGGCAGACACGGAAATAGTCTCGATCACTGTCAACGAAGCTGGCAACCAGGCACCTGTGCTTGCCACAATAGGTTCTCAGCTTGTTGATGAAGGCGCGAATCTGAACTTCGTTGTATCAGCATCCGATCCCGATGCCACCATACCAGCGCTGACCGCTGAAGACATTCCGACAAATGCGACGTTCATCGACAATGGCGACGGTACCGGCACTTTTGACTTCAACCCTGATTTCACGCAGGCCGGACCATACAATGTGAGATTCATCGCCTCTGACGGTGCACTTGCCGATACTGAAATCGTAGCGATTACGGTCAATGATGCAGGTAATCAGGCACCCGTACTTGCGGCTATCGGTCCTCAACTTGTTGATGAAGGCACGAATCTGAACTTCGGAGTCTCTGCCACCGATGTTGACGGTACGGTTCCGGCGTTGACTGCTGAAGACATTCCGATTAATGCGACGTTCATCGACAATGGCGACGGCACCGGCACATTCGACTTCAATCCCGATTTCGCACAGGCCGGGTTATTCAGTGTGAGATTCATAGCATCTGACGGCGCACTGGCAGACACTGAAATTGTCGCGATTACCGTTAATGACGCCGGCAATCAGGCTCCGGTGCTGGCAGCCATCGGGCCGCAAGTGGTCGATGAAGGCGCTAACCTGAATGTGGGCGTATCCGCATCCGATCCGGATGCTACAATTCCGGCATTGACGGCGGAGAATGTCCCGACGAATGCGGCATTCGTCGACAATGGGGATGGTACCGGCACATTTGATTTCAATCCAAGTTATCTCCAGGCAGGCGTCTATTCGGTTAGAGTCATCGCTTCTGACGGTGCCCTTGCAGATTCTGAAGATGTGCAGATCACGGTCGTCGATGCCGGTAACCAGGCACCGGATGTCGTGGTAGTGGACTCGCAGTTCGTAGACGAAGGTGCTAACCTCAACTTTGCTGTCTCGGCGACAGATCCGGATTCGACCATACCGGCGCTGACAGCACAGAATCTGCCGACGAATGCGACGTTTGTCGACAACGGTGATGGCACCGGCACGTTCGACTTCAATCCGAGTTTCGCACAAGTGGGCGAGTACACCGTCCTCTTCGAAGCGAGTGATGGTGCGCTCACAGATATTGATTCGGTCGTCGTAACGGTGAACGATGTCAATCAGCCACCTACGCTCGATCCGATTGGGCCGCGTGTGATCAACCCGGGCTACAATCTGAACTTCGTGGTGACATCGTCTGACCCCGACAGCACATACCCGACTCTGACTGCAGCAAATGTGCCGCTTAACGCTTCGTTTACAGATTTGCTCAACGGTACCGGAGCGTTCAACTTCACTCCCGATTCTTCGCAGGTGGGCAATCACCTTGTTACGTTTGTTGCATCTGATGGGGTCTTTGCCGATACGGAGGTAGTAACCATCAACGTCAATCTGTCCAATATGCCGCCGGTAATCACTGCAATCACTCCAAAGACAGTGGCTGAAGGTGGTTTGTTGGAATTTGTGATCACGGCCACAGATCCTGAAGGCCATGGCATATCGCTGTATATCGCCGATCCATTCGAGAACGCAGTACTCGCAGATTCCGGCAACGGTCACGGTTTGTTCACCTACCAGCCAAGCTATTATCAGGCCGGCATCGATACGGTCAAGTTCCTTGCCATCGACGACGGCAATCCACCCGCGGCAGGGACGCGCAAAGTCATTATCACTACTACTGACGTCAACAGACCGCCAACCTTCAGACCGATTCCACCGCAGTCTGTGCTGCTCGGAGATTCACTTATGCTGAGGCTGGTCGCGACAGATTCGACTGACGCCGATGGCGGACCGATGTTCCTCAGCGCCATCAAGAAACCGCTGAATTCCACATTCGTCGATTCAGGAAATGGCATTGGCGGTCTCAAGTACATACCGGTAGTATCTCAGGTCGGAGTTGATACCGCAAGATTCGTCTGCTTCGATGACGAAGATCCGGCACTCTCGGGAATCATTTCGGTAGAGATCACGACGGTTCTCAGCAACCAGCCACCGGTGCTGGCCCCAATCGGACCCAAAGTCGTCACTGAGGGCGATACGCTCCAATTCAATGTATATGCGACAGATCCGGATGGTCCGTTCATTCTTCTCTATACCGGCACGCTGCCGAGAAACGCCACCTTTGTCGATTCAGGCAATGGCGTCGGAACGTTCACCTTCATGCCTGACTTCGTTCAGAGCGGACTCAAGAGCGTAAAATTCACGGCAAGTGACGGCATGAAAACCGATTATGAGACGGTCCTCATCCAGATATATGACAATCCACAGGCGCCGATCATCACGGTGTCGAGTGATACGACTTTCACAGAGGGAGAGATTCTGGAATTCCTGATCACAGCGATCGATCCAGATTCGACTACTCCCGGACTGCGGATGGATACGATAGTCACTGCGCCGTACGCAACATTCGTCGATTCCGGAAACGGAAATGGCGGGTTCAGATTTGCACCTGTCTTTGTCCAGGCGGGAATCTACGATTTCTCATTCATAGCTTTCGACGAGTCGGGGCTTGCTGACACCGGTGTGGTGACTGTCACGGTACTTGATGCCGGTAATCAGTCACCGCTGTTCATGGAGCTGCAAGTCGATGGATTGCCGCAACCGTTCGAGGATACGATCTTCCTGAAAGAGCGCGACGTACTTGAGTTTGAGCTGTTCACGACGGATGCTGATTCAGTGCCACCTCTGATTTCGGGGTCACCGATACCCAGCACTGCAACGTTTACCGACAATCTCGACTTTACGGCCTCATTCTCTTGGGAGACAAGCTATTCCGATTCCGGGGTCTACGATATCAGGTTCTATGCCGTTGATGGAGTCGATCCGCTTGAAGTGGATAGTGTTGACATGACTATTGTCATTGCGAACGATAACAGGCCGCCGTTCGTCATCAGGTTTGAAAAGGATGGTGACATTTGGCCTTTTCCGTATCATGACGATTTGAACGAAGGGGAGACCGGCGTTTACGACGTCGAAATGATTGACCCGGATTCGGTATCGCCGATACTTCGTCTGAGCAGAGTTGATTATGATGCCGACACACTGCTTCCGCTGCCTGCCAACGTGGTTGTCACTGACGAAGGCAACAATTTCGGTTCGGTCACTTTCTCTCCGAACTATTTCCAGTCCTCGACGACCCCATACGTGTTCAGGGTGTTTGCCAAGGATGCCGAGGATACTACTCTCTACATTCAGAAAGATTTCGAAGTAACGGTGCATGACCTGAAACAGAACCCTGTTCTTGATCCCATACCTACGCCAATTGTGGTAACAGAGGGAGACAGCGTAAATCTTGTAATCACATACACCGATGCTGATTCGCCTCCAACTTTGCCTCTTACTCTACTTATGAATCCGGTGCTCGAAAATGCCGGCATTAACGTGATTGATCAGAACTCAGCAGACTTCCATTTCTATCCTTGGTTCGATCAGGCAGGCGACTATCTGGTTGTCTTCCAGGTTCGAGATTTCGAATTCAAGATCGATACTCAAACCGTGCTGTTCCAGGTCCTTGAGGCTGGCCCGCAGCCGCCGATACTCTATGTGCCATTC
The DNA here is from genome assembly GCA_018820315.1 of Candidatus Zixiibacteriota bacterium. Taxonomy (NCBI): domain Bacteria; kingdom Pseudomonadati; phylum Candidatus Zixiibacteriota; species Candidatus Zixiibacteriota bacterium. The sequence goes on from JAHJOQ010000073.1 coordinate 10,524, forward strand.
GCACCGATGGCGACTGTGAATCTCGGCAGCGCATTTAACCAGAGGATATATTCGATCGATCCCGAAGGTGATGCCATCACGCTGTCGGCAATCAACATGCCTCTGCATTCGTCATTCGTTGATTCAACAAACGGCGCAGGCAGCTTCTATTTCGATCCTGATGCTACGCAGGCGAATTTCACCTACTTCGTCACATTCATCAGCAGTGATGGGACTTATGACGATTCGGTCACAGTCGAATTCTTCGTGCAGGAGTTTGTGTGCGGTGATGTGGATGGCAGTGGTGATATAGACATTGATGATGTGGTTTACCTGATAGCGTGGATTTTCACCGGCGGTCCCTATCCGGAGCCTCTGATAGCGGCAGATGTTCACAGGACTGACTGCCCACTCGTGGTTGTAGACATCGATGATGTGACTCACCTGGTCTCGTACATATTCACCGGCGGTGCTCCTCCAAACTGCGATTGTCCATAGTATCGATTTGAAATCGCCTATATCAAAGCGGCCTCTGTCAGAGGCCGCTTTTTTTGGTTGTCTCGAGCGGATTAGATGCGCGGGCGGGAATCCCTTCCCGCCCGTTTCTCTTTGGCTAGTGTTCCTCCTCGTGCACCAGCATGGTCGTTCAGTTGGCGCACGAGACGTACGCCAACCACGATTACTCCGAAAACCCGACTCAAGGGGATACCTTGTCGTTCAGTATCCCTGTTTCTTCCAAGAAGTCCAATTTCCATAACTTTCTCGAAATTTATATTGACATAAACAGTGGTGCTGCATTACATTGGTATTGGAAGCATGGCATTCCAAATGCAGCATTGTTGCTGCTTTGCTATGTTACTGAGTACCTTGGAGCCGCTCTTATTTAGGAAGGGAGGTGTGGCTGAGGTAATTTATACAGAATTTTCAGCACCGTCACTGAATAGAAAACAGTTGTTTTTTCAGTAATAGCTTTAGGAGGAATTGCATGAAGAAGATGCACTGGTTATTGAATTTATCATGCGCAATTGTCTTGATCGCATGTATTGGCTCTGCGTCGGCTCAGGACAGTGGTATTACAGACACCTTGCGGCTGGTTGCGCCAGCTGACTGGGTGATTACAAGCGAGGCAGATTCGCTCTTCACAATTGAAGTCTGGGTCTGGGCCGATGAAACGGTCAGCGGGTTCTCCTTCCCGCTGAGAATCACGACCAGCGGCGACAGTTACTGGAGTTCACGCGTTGATACAGCGATGGCCGCCGACACTCTCATCAAAGGTGGCGGCATTAGTTCCCAGATATTTACGTTTCGCAGATCACTGTTAAAGAATGTCTATGACTACAAGACTACTGACATTGACACAACCAAAGGGTTTGTCGGCATGTTGATCGGGCTCGTTAACATTGTACCGGCAAGTGCACTGTGGACGCCCAGTACTTCCACAAAGCTGGGCGATTTGGTGCTGAAGGTGAAGAATTGGGGCACGCTTCCCAATGCTTTCACCATTGAAGTAGATTCCGCGTTTTACCCGCCTGCTGGCGCGTTCAAGTACTCGGTAACCGGTAGCACTGGATTCCCTCCTCACTTCGTCAAGGCGACTATCAATGTGAATAACAGTGTGTTGGATGCTGGTGAAGACATAGAAGTCGGTGACCCTGTGCTTCCAAAGTCGTACGAGCTGGCTCAGAACTATCCAAATCCGTTCAACCCATCGACAACTCTGAAGTTCTATAACGCTCAGAAGAGTCATGTTAATCTGACCATCTATAATATTATGGGGCAGAGAGTCAGGACTCTGGTCGATTCCGACATGGATATCGGATGGCAGGAGGTCATCTGGGATGGTGTCGACAGTCAGGGCGAACAGGTCTCGAGCGGCCTCTATTTCTATAAGATGGATGCCAACGATTTCACTGAAACCAAGAAGATGCTTCTGGTCAAGTAGATTTCTCTCACAGATTGATATGAGCCGTCAGGATTTCGATCCTGGCGGCTTTTTTTATCATAGGTCGGCGCATGAGACGTACGCCAACCACGAATGAGACGTACGACAACCACACGGCTATCATCGAGGGTGGCTGGCGTAGGTCCCCGTGCACCAGCAGCAGGAGGCATGTCGGAATGCTGCCATAATGGCAGTTCAATGTGGCAGCGAGGTTTGCCTCACATCCGACAAAAGCTGTGACTGTATTGCAATGCCTTTCAAGGACTTATGCAATTATAAGCCTTTGTTTACGTGAAAAAACGCAAATTCTATTGACTTTTGCATCTTCATTGACTACTTTTCATTTCTTTAGTATGACCGTTGAATAGACTGTATGATCACGTATAACGATAGAAGATTCATAATCGGAAAAGAGGAGTACGCGCCGTATGCGGCCGAGCTCCATTACTTCCGTATCCAGAAGAAGTACTGGTCTATCTGCTTTGAGCGGATCAAGAAGGCTGGTTTCAAGATAATTTCTAGCATCGTCCCTTGGAATCTTCACGAGGATGACACCCGGAATTTCGATTTCTCTGGATTCTCAGATCCCACCAAAGATCTGATCGTTTTCGTTGAACTTGTCCGAGAATTCGGCTTTAAGCTTATCCTCAGGCCGGGACCATGGGTGTTTTCCGAGTACAACTTGAATGGCTTGCCGAAGTTTCTGGAGAAATATCCGGAGATATTCGCGCGCACGGCTACAGGCGAACTGCTCCGTTCTGTGAACAGGGCTGACGTTCCGGCAAGTTACTACCCTTCGATCGGTACTCCTCGGTACATGAATTTCGTGCGACATTATTTCAACGGACTGACGGAAATCATAAAGAATTACGTATATCCGCGTGGTCCTCTCTTTCTGATGGAGCTCGACTCGGGCAATTATTTCGGCGGGCATTTCGATCCACACCTCGCTGATTATAATGAATTTGTTGTCAAGGAGCTTTTCCCGATATGGCTGCAGGATCAGTACGAAGAGATCAAGGGTCTCAACAAAGTATATTCATCGAAATACAAAGAGTTTCAGGATGTCGAGCCGCCTCTGGAGTTCACGAATGTTCCTCCCAAGCAGATGGCGAAGGTCTTCGACTGGTTCAAGTTCAAAGAGAGCTTGATGGAGAACCACTTGATCGAGCTCAGAGAGATGTACAAGACTTTTTCCTGCGAGCCGATGTTCATCAGAACACTCTCCTTCACAAACGATTTCCAGTCTCCTTTGGACAGTCCGCGGTTGCCGGGTGAAGGCTGTCTGGACAGTGTCTCCCTATCGTGGGATCACACTACGGGCGAGAACCTTAGCCGTGTGAGGCATCTGAGAACTGTATCGGAATTTCCGTATGTCTGCGAACTACCGGTCGGCAATTGGAGCTACAAACCGGAAAGAAGCAGGGAATACTATCCTATAGGAGCTGATGCCACACGTTACATGATGACTGTGGGATTTGCCGGCGGTGCCAAGGGGGTCAGTTATCACATGTTTGCCGGGCGTGATCACTGGTACGGTTCGGCGCTGGCATCAGATGGGACAATTCAGGATTCGTACGAACTGGTGAAGACCTTTAATATAAACGCCCAGATGCACGAGATATCTGCATGCAATCCGATCGCGGACATTGGTGTTGTCACATATAAACCGTACGCGTGGGAGTCGCTCCTAAAGTTTGAGAACGAGCACAAGTCGCTGTCGCAGTATCTCCATTCTTATACGATGCCGAAGTTCGGCCGTGATCTGGATATGCTGAAATTCGATTTCGGTGTGCCGTCGCTGAGCAATCCTGCAAGTCTGGACAAGTTTGGTACGCTGGTCATCCCTGTTTCGGATGTTATGGATGAAAAGGAGCAGAACCACATCATTGATCTTGCGAAGAGTGGTCACAATATTATCCTGATTGGTACGCTGCCTCAGTACGATACTGCAATGCAGCCTTGCACTGTGTTGGTGAAGGCTCTCAGATGCAAGACTACTAAAGAGTTTAAGCTGGGGAGAGTCACTGCCGACGGTCAGGAATTCTCATCGATGGTTTTCGGATTCCTGAAGACCACCGAGAAGCGTAAGAAAGTTCTGGCTAAGGTGGCGCAGAAGGTGGTTGCTCTGTCGTATTCGAAGTACAAGGGGACCGTGGTGCTGATTTCTTTCGATCCCTCCACTGAGACCAATCACCACAAGATGACCTTCCTGGAACAGATTCTAAGAAGCTGCAAAATCAAGAGATATGTCGAGACGTCGAACCCGAGGATCAGGGCATTGGTCCATAAAGGTGATAAGAAGCTCGTTTTATTCCTGATGAACTCCACTCCTCCGTTACAGTTCAAAGAGGCAGCTGGTGGACTTACTCGTACAGCAGTCAGGTTAGATCTCAAGGCTCTAGGCTTCAAGGGGGCCAGGATCAAGATGACCGATCTTTTTGCAACCGAGGAAGTAATAAGCACAACCGCTGCCGATCTCTCCAGCGGCCTCTATTTTACCATGTCCGAACTGGACGGTCGTGCCTATTTGCTGACAAGTCGGTAATCGGAGCAGTTTCCCAGACAATTCCGTTCCCAATTCATCCGGAGAACTGGAATATGTAGACCCGCTTTTCCGGAATAATCGACGTGTACGGGAACATACTCGAAGAATGGACCGTATATATCTTTGGAAGTTGCGCAATTTGGCTTGACAATTTGCGATTAGTTCGTATATTACTTGTCTGTCGAGGATGGAGGTGGTTCACTTGCGCGAGAATAAAAGTGTCACCCGGTGGGGGCTTTTTTTTGTTTCACTGGCATTAACAGCAATAATCTTCGCTGCCATAGGCTTTGGGGTTTCCAATGTCGTGAGCGTGCGGCGCGATGTAGATCATTCTCTTCCTGCGCCTCAGGTGACTTATACACAGGCGGTTTCGCTCCCTCCCACGCCGATTACTCAGAGTGGGGAGAGCCCATTCGTTGCGGTGGTCGAGAAGTCTTATGACGCTGTCGTGAATATCTCCTCCAACCGGCGAGTGCAGTCTCGTTATCACGAAATGTATGACGATTTTTGGCGCCGTTTCTTCAAGATGCCGGACAGAGAGCAGGTAATCCCTTCATTCGGGTCCGGATTCGTTGTTCGCGACGATGGGTACATTGTCACCAACAATCATGTTGTCGACGGCGGGGAAGATATCACTGTCACTCTATCGGACAAGAGCACACACAAGGCGACAGTTGTCGGCGCAGACCAGCCGACTGACCTCGCAGTTTTGAAGATCGAAACCAATAGAAGGCTTCAGACGGTAGAATTCGGAAATTCATCTGATATGAGGGTGGGTGACTGGGTCCTTGCTATCGGGAATCCTTTCCCATCTCTCGGACTCGATCGAACGGTTACCGTCGGAGTGGTTTCGGGCAAGGGCAGATCGCAGCTCTCCTTTGGATCGGAGACGCCAATTTATCAGGACTATATACAGACCGACGCATCCATCAACCCGGGTAACTCCGGCGGGCCGCTGATCAATCTGGAAGGCAAAGTGGTCGGCGTCAATTCCGCGATAGCTTCGCCGAGCGGTGGTTCTGTAGGTATCGGATTTGCAATTCCTTCCGACCTGGCTAAGCAGATTGTCTCGGAGATAATAACCGAAGGCAAGGTTGCTCGAGGGTATCTTGGGGTGCTGCCGAGAAATCTCACGACCGATGAGGCGGAGATGGTCGGTCTCGATCGGCTCATGGGAGTTTATATTGACGAAGTGACTCCCGGTTCTCCTGCTGCGGTTGGTGGCCTGAGAAATGACGATGTCATATCGACATTCAATGGGCAGGAGATCAATGGTGAACAGGATTTTCGCTTGAGAGTCGCCGCCGCCAAGAATGGAGAAGAAGTTAAGCTTGGGATCATAAGACGGGGCAAGCAGCAGCAGGTGACGGTTGTCCTCGCCGATCGAGAAGCTGCTCTTGCTGACTACACTCCCGCAACACCGAGTACGGGCAATAAGCCGGCGGAATCTGAGAACGTTTCATCGAACTGGCTTGGGATGACAGTCGCCGATTGCAGTCAAGAGCTTGCATACAGCATGGGTGTGGATTATCATGAGGGTGCAATAGTCGTTTCGGTGGACGGCAGGTCGCCTGCCGATGTCAAAGGAGTTGTTCCCGGGACAATCATCGTTGAGATCGACTACGTACCAGTAAAAGGGAAGGACGACTTTGAGAAAGTCGCAAAAGACATTGGAAATAGAGATAGGGCTATAGCATTTCATGTTTTTGATGTGACTGGCCGGATAGGCTATGTTGCCATAAAACCGCAATAAGAGGCTACGCTTACGTATACCAAGGGAAACCTTTAATCGGGAGGAAGGCTTAATAGTTGCCAAGGCAATCGAGAAAATATCGCGACGAAGATAGGTCACTTGACCTTTATCTTCGCGAAATCGGTGAGACTCCTCTTTTGAAACCAGAGGAAGAGGTAGAACTGGCTTGCAGGATCCACGATGGAGATCAGGCAGCACTTGAGCAACTTACCAAGGCGAACTTGCGTTTTGTTGTCTCAGTAGCCAAACAGTATCAGAATCAGGGTTTGTCACTGGCCGATTTAATTAATGAAGGCAATATTGGCCTTATCAAAGCGGCAAAGAGATTTGACGAGACCCGTGGATTCAAGTTCATCTCCTATGCGGTGTGGTGGATCAGACAGGCTATCTTGCAGGCTCTTGCTGAGCAGTCAAGAATAGTACGGCTTCCTCTTAATCGCGTGGGAACTCTGCACAAAATCGGTAAGATTTCGAGCTCGCTCGAACAGACATATGGCAGAGAGCCCTCGCCGGACGAAATAGCGGAAGAGTTAGAGCTGACTACGGCGGAAGTTTCCGATACGCTCAAGATATCGAACACGCATTTATCGCTCGACGCTCCTTTCTCTTCTTCTGAGGATAACAGTCTCATCGATGTTCTGGAGGATGAATTTCAGCCTGCCCCAGACGAAGCTCTGCTCCAGCATTCTCTGAAGCTCGAAATCGAGAAAGCGCTGGAAACACTCACGCCGCGCGAGGCAGAGGTTATCAATCTTTATTTCGGGTTGAGCCATGAAAAAGCTCTGACTCTGGAAGAGATTGGAGCCCGTTTCGCGTTGACTCGTGAAAGAGTCCGGCAGATCAAGGAAAAGGCAATTCGCAGGCTTAGGCACGCCTCCAGGTCGAGATCTCTGAGAGCATACCTCAGCTAAACAAGATTAAGGTACCTAATTAGAAGAAGAGGGAAGGCAGAACGCCTTCCCTCTCTTAGTTTCCGCAAGCTTCGGATAGATTCAAATTCGAAAACTTTGCTGATCACCTCACGTCGATGTTTGCCGAGCCCATTCCAACCTGTAGAGTAATCTCAAGATGCCCTTCTGCATCATCCCAGTTCCTTGACTCATAGAAGTCGCGCTCAATCTCCTCGAAATGCCTCTTCGGGATATCAATCGAGGAGAGAAATGTGTCCTCGGCATAGATTCTCACGCCAATGTGCTCCGGTACGATTATATTTACCGATCCCAATCCGACAGAAATGTCCGCTTCTGCATCGAAATCGAACTTGCCGGAGAAATCGATGTCAGAGGATCCGACGCCACCTTTGAACTTGAGCATTCCGAAACGCGCATTTCCGAGTTCTTCGAGCGTGACCGAACTCGCTCCGGCATCCACCACAATTCTGTCCAGTTCGCAACCATTCAGCTCTTCGAAGCTGATGTTGCAGTCCGCAGCCCCGATATCGAGCCAGAGGCGTCTCACTGACAGTCCTCCGAGTCGCATTTCACAGGATGCGGCACCAATATCGACTTTAAACTCAATGGGGATACGGTCGGTTAATCCTAATCTCCATTCATTGTCAACATCCCGGTCATGCCAGTTGCCGCTCTCGGCAGAAATGTCAAAATACAGCCGCCCTTCGCGTTTATTCTTGCGGTAATCGTAATCGTACTCGAATCGCTCGTCCTCGTAATCACCTTCAAGGCGAAATGCCTTGTCTGGATCACAGGCGTCGATGAAAAGCTCACCCAAGCCGAAATCAATCTCAATATCGAGCGCCTCTTCATCAGTGAGGACAACTTCTTTCTCCTCCGTCACCATTTCGCCTATGGCTGATGATGCGAACAGGAACGCAGCAATCAGCGTCGAAAATGTGAGAGCAGTTCTGTTTCCAGTCATGATCAATTCTCCTGCACAGCGTCGGGCAAGACTGTCTCGTCGCCGCCCAAGCCACCGTTACGCGTCGAATCGCTGCTTCCGGCGCAGTTGCCTATGTCTTTGGGGCGAGTCCCAAATCGCGAGAACCAGATTGCTCCATATCCGATACAGAGCACAGCTGCAACTACGGCTGTGCCGAATCCAAAGAAAATACCAGAGGCAACTTCAGCCCCTGTCACCTGGAAGAACCCGGAAATGAGCCACAGCAACATGAAAGCAATGACTCCCATTATCATAGTCATGAATCTGGATGTGAACCTGAGACTGCCGGAGGTTTTTCCGAGTCGCTGGCCAATATAGTGCGCAGTCCCTACCGTCCCCAGTATGGTTGCGCCTACTATCGCAAATGGATATATCAACACGGCTACCGGAATGCCAACAATAGTGATGCAGAGTAGCACAAAGAAGGGACCTATTCCGAGAACCAGGAGAAAGCCCACCAGCAGGTTCTTTGCGGCACCTCTTTCAATCTGATACTTGATGCGCTCCACAGGCCTGCGGAATATCACCATGACCAGGAATGAGAAGACTACAATATAGAGCGCCACCATGAACCAAGTGAAAAGTCCCGGCAGACCTATGTCACCGCCGGACGGGAACGGGAAATATTTGGGGTCGAACTTCTTGAATCGTCCCTGGACTTCCGCACCCGGGTCTTTCTGAATCCTCTTTGCAACAACATCGCCTGTCACAATCGCGTTTGGTCCCAGAGTGACTGACCCGGTAGAGAATATCGTACCATCGATCACGCCATCGACTGTTACATTTCCGCCGACACAAACAACGTCACCGTCCACTTCATCATCGTATGCTATGTAGACATCGCCGAATTCAACGATAGGCGGCTTTCCACTTCCGGGTTGTGGTGCGTCATATGGTGGATCGTAGTCGAGTTCGTCTTGAGGCGGTTGAAAAACATACTCGTTGCCATCTACGTCGGTTGCGCGGATGCCATCATCGTCGATACGGATTTCAACGAACTTCTTGCCCTCAAAATACAACTCGTCAAGAGCACCTGATTCGTCGAGAGCATCCAATTCGTCCAAAGCGTCGAGGGCCTCCTGTCGCTGGAGTTCTTCTAGCTCCTGCGCCTTCTCAGACTGATCTCTCGCCTTGTCAAGAGACTCCGACTGATCAAGTTCCTGAAGGATAGAATCGATTTCTTCGACATCGGGAGCGGGCGGCGGTTCAGGTGGCGCCGGCAGTCCGACCGGGACCAGAACAGCCATAATCAGCAGTATGAGGAGCGCACGGGTCAAGATTACCTCTGCTTTTCGTCCAGTTCAGAGCTGGAACTTAAGTCTGAGTTGACAAATTGGAGATTGGCTACGACTTGCCAGGGAAGATTAGACAATGTTAATGTTTTCTTGCACATGGCTTTGTCCTACCGAATCGACTTGAGCTTCTTCTTCAGCAGCTCTCGCGCTCTGAATATTCGTGCCTTGACTGTCCCGACAGGTGTACCAAGTATATCGGCGATCTCTTCATACGACTTGTCGTCCCTGTGCCTGTAGATGATAACCTCCCGATACTTGTCCGGCAGTGAATCAATAGCCTCGTCAATGGACTGGAGCTTCTGCTTTCGAACCAGGTTTCGCTCCGGGTCCCATGTCCGGTCGGGCAACTCGAATTCTACCTGACCATCCTTGGTTTGGATTGGCCTGTCAAGCGACAACGCCTCAATCCGTTTCTTCCGCACGAAGTCTATTGCACAGTTGGCGGCGATTTTGTACAGCCACGTCGAGAATCGGTATTCGGAGCGATATGAAGCAAGTGCATTGAAGGCCTTCATGAAGGTCTCCTGCACAAGATCCTGCGCTTCATCCTGATTCCTGACGATCTTCGTGACTACATGGAATATCGCCTTTCTGTGTCTGACCAAAAGGGACTCATAGGCTTTCTGATCGCCCTCAAGAGCCCTGGCAATCAGAAGATCGTCTTGAACCTGCTTTTCTGGTCCCTCTGCCATGAACTTACGATTCCCGTAGCACTATGTTTCACAAATTCAAGCTGTAAAATAGATTGCATCACCACAAAATACAAACAAAATCTGTTTCTCACCTGTTAGCCTCGATCTGACCGCTCTGTTTCAATCCTCAACTGATGGTCTTGAATGTGATTAGCTCGCTGCATCGCATTTGGATCGGTTTGAGGCTCACATTTTCAGTGTCTGATCGAGCAAGGCTTGCCATGACGATAGTTATGGTCGATGTTCCAGACTCTTAGCGAGTAGTGAGGCCGTCCGGTCCGGTGAGGCGCGACGGGCTGAGACAATTTGATGGGCGCGAGCGTCGAATGACGTCTCGATCTCAATGCACTCGATGCCAGGAGAAGGCCGGGAATACGCCACTATGTTGATAAAATCCCATTATTTATGGATAGAAACCACTTCGAAGACCAAGTCTTTCGGCAACCATTCGGATCGTCTTGTGCGCATGTGGGTATAACATATTGTCTTGCAATATGTTACTGTACTGCGCGATTGATCGGATTTTGAGCAGCTTTGCGGCAATCCTCTTGCTCAATACCTGTGAGAGGTCAATTATCGAAATGCAAAACCGATAAATCTGTTAGGGACTTTGCCCTGACAGAACGGCTGGAAGGGTGAAGTAAAATGGGCAAGGGAAGAAAAGACACATTCAAGCTGCCAAAGAAGACATTTTGGCATTTGTACAGTCTTCAGGGTCTCGAATCTGAGAAGTTTGTCAAAGTGGTGAACAAGATCCTGAAAAAAGAGTTTACACTGATTAAGTAACAAAAGGCCGTTTTGGCGGCAAGTCGGCAGCTTGTTTCGGCGTTAGGAAGTCCTTTGGGAAGCGACGGGGCTTGCTAAAATGCCCTCAGGGATGAAGGTAGTCGAAATATTTCTTGACAAAACAGTTCAACACTGATAACATGCACGGAAATTTTGGCCGTGGTAGAGGACGCGCGAATGCAACGTAGGAAATACACCATACTTGTCATCCCCAATGGGAAGGGCAAGTCTTACCGTTTCTCGGTCGATTCAGTTATCCTGACATCACTCGCAGCATTCTCGATAATATTCGCCGCGTTCACTTTCTTCTTCTCGTACGATTATTTCTTCGAACAATTTGACAAGAGCAAGCTGGCACATCTTCAGTCAGAAAAAGTACTCTTGTGCAATAAAATAGATGGCATGAGCAGCACGATCATCGATCTGCAGGATAGCTATGAGAACATTGTCGATAAAGAAAAGGCTATCCGCGCGATATTCGATTTGCCAGATATCGACCCGCAGGAAAGACAGCTCGGTATCGGTGGTCCGGAACTGTTCGATTACACAGATAAGAGCGACGCGGAAATGCTGGCGTACCAGACCGAATCAGAAATCGATGAGCTGGTACGGCTCTCGACTTTTGAGACGCAGCAGTTCAAAGCAATTTATGAGAAACTTCTGGATAAGAAGGATGACCTGGATCACATGCCGTCGATCATGCCATGTGCCGGTTATCTCACGCGCGGGTACGGAATCAAGAAGCATCCCATTTCCGGTTTCAAGAGTCTGCACGCAGGTCTCGACATCGCCAATCGCACGGGGACTCCGGTGTATGCTACCGCCAGCGGTGTTGTCTCGTCAGTCGGCAACAATGGACGGCTCGGGAAGACAGTCGTGATTGATCACGGCAACGGCATCAAGACGAAATATGGCCATCTCAATAAATACACTGTCAAGAAGGGCACGAAAGTCAACCGTGGCGACAAGATCGCCGAGATGGGAAGCACCGGTTATTCCACCGGCACTCACCTGCACTACGAAGTACAACTCAACGGCCAGTCGGTCAATCCTCAGAAATTTGTTCTGTCACCCGAGATGGTGAACGAGCATTCTTCGGTTTACTAGATTCTCCCTACATATATTTGATTGCGTGGAGCGGGTTAATTCCTTGCGGATTGGGTGATACTATCTTGGGCACTCGCATATTATAACCACGCCTCGCGTTGTGCGTGGCGTGGTTTTGATTTACTCAATGTCCGAATGGCTCACAATTCTCGCCAGGTGCATTTTACCACGGTGGATCGCAGTTAATGACCGGTTCAAATCCACTCGAAAATATGTATGCTATTAGATATACGACGTCGTCGATGTCAACCGTATTGCTGGCATCTGCATCGGCGCAACAGGTAATCGGGACTGGTGGCCATCCGCCTGAGAAAATATACGCGATTAGATAGACCACGTCGTCGATATCGACAAATCCGCTACCGTCAGCGTCACCCGGAACGCACCACTGCCCACTTGCACCACATTCGATGCCGTTGGCAAATGTCCAGTGTCCTCCCTTGTCGATAAGCTCCTGCAGTTCATACAGTCCGTCAAGGCGGGACGCGAGCACCATACAGGTCACCGTGCATTCTCCCGGTTCAAGTTCAACATCCTGAGCGATGATATAGAATGAACTCAGGTTTTCTATTGAGTCTGGGTCACCTGCTACGAATCCCGCGTGCGTAGCCATGAAGGTGCCTATCTCGGCAGGCGTATACCCGTTGTTTGGATCAACCCAGTTGTCGTTTTCAAGAACGGCTGCACCTGCGATATAATCGACATCGGCTGCTGCCTTGATCTCCCAGGGACCGAATCCTGCACCACAACTGTAATTCTCCGTCGGTGATCCGATCGGACCGAACTGATAGACTTCGTTTCTCCATGGGTCTGCACCGGATCTGTTATTCACTCCGCCAGCGCCATCCGGGATATCCCAGTCGATACCTTCTCCCAGATGTATCCTCACAGTCGTGTCAGCATTGTTGCAGACCTCGATTCGCTGGACCATAACGCACGTGTCGGGATGCATGGGAATGTAATACTCGATACCACCGACAACAACTGTGTCAGGTGTAGCCCATTGACAGCTGGCCTGTGTGTAAGTTGGTGTATGAGTAACTGCCAACACACTCATCGGGATCAGGCTGACTTCGCTGTCTGAACCATCATACATCGAGAACCATGTTGTGCTGGGATCATTAGCATAGCTGATCACCAAACTCTGGTCAAACAACATAGACTCGCCTATGTCATACCAGTATAAGTTCCCTTCCTCTGACAGATATCCTGTCCCTGTCCGCGTATGGTTCCAGACCGCTATGGACCAGCAGAATGTTCCCAGGAGTTCGTACTCTGGAACACTGAAGCTGCTCGAATACTCTTTTACATAGCCTCCTTTGATCACTTCCGATGAATCTGCGAGCTTCTGCAGACTGAGCGCTTTCGACTTCGACAAGCCCTCATCAGCCAGGAGGCCCCAGAGCATCGTCAGGGCTGCGGCTATACAGATGCTGGTGCCCTTATGTACCACTTGATCCTCCTTCAATACGATATCGCCCGTACCGGAACAATCCGATCGTACTGTGCTACACTGATTGGATATCAACGTCGGTGAGGAGGTTTATTGCCACAGCATTTGCTTCCAATGCGAGATGCCAAGATTCGTCATTCATACCTGATGAATGCTCAGCGACTTGATCTGAACGCAATATAGATTCTTCATTCCCTGCTGTCAAGAATAGTGACTGTTATTCTCTCACGTTCCTCGCGGAGTCAGATCGGACTTGGCGTCACCGAGAGCAAGTGACGTATAATTACCTACATGGGTGATCGAATCCTCTATAGGAACTCTGCGCGAATGATGCAGTTCTAGAAAGTGAAGGCTGTTTTGCCCGCGAATGGACTCACTTGCGGGCAGCAAGAAAGTCAGGTGTATAAGAATGAATAGGAATGCGCCAGAATCGGAAGCTGGGAGGACTGCTGCGATCTCCGAACAGGGTTCGGCAAAGCAGGGTCAGACCCCGACAAATGGCGCACGGAACACGAAGGATAACAGTGAAGAGGAGACCTTGCACCTGATCGGACTCGTCAAGGCTGGAGACAACCGGGCGTTCGGAGAGCTTGTGAATCGTTATCAATCTCAGGTCGCCAACATCGCCTATCGGATGGTAAACGATTATGACGACGCCAAGGATGTTAGTCAATTGGTGTTTGTCAAGACCGCCGATAATATCAACAGCTACGATCCCTCCAAGAGGTTCTCGACATGGCTTTACAGAATTACAGTGAATGCGTCGATCGACTATATTCGCAAGCACAGACGTCACAATCATGAACATCTCGACAATTACGCAGACTCGCTGGAAAACCTCGATGCATCTCCGGCTCAGGTCTATCAGATGAAGCATCTCCGCTTCGCGATTCTGAAAGCCGCTGATCGACTGAATGCGAAGCAGCGAGCGGCCTTTATTCTGAAAGATATGGAGGGGCACGAGGTGAGCGAGGTGGCTGAGATACTCAACATGCCGGAAGCGACCGTGCGTTGGTATATCCACCGGGCAAGACTTAGGTTGAGACGTGAATTAAAAGGGCAGTATTCTCTTCGAACGTTCGGAAGCGAGATGGTGAACAGCCTCATTAGAAATTGATGGTCCGCTCACTGTGAAATCAAAGCAGCACAGCTACTGTGTGCACTAGTATGGCTCGTCTTAGCTCCGCTGAACGAATTGTGCCCCGACACCACAGGAACTTTTTGTCTGTACGGTCATTAATTGTTATATTGTCCAACGTGGCTCAATATTGATTACTTGTGGATGGGGAATATCATGAAGGCTGTCAATTCGATTCTTGAAGCAATAGGTGGAACTCCGATGATGCGGATCAACAATCTGGTCCCGGATGGATGGGCTGATTTGTACGCAAAGGCGGAATATATGAATCCCGGTGGCTCTGTCAAAGACAGGATGGCGCTCTATGTCATCGACGACGCCGAGAAACGCGGGCTGCTCAAACCGGGCGGAACAATTGTCGAGAATACGTCGGGAAACACGGGTGTCGGTGTGGCGATGGTCGCGGCGGTTAAGGGCTACAAGGCGATACTGACCATTCCCGACAAAATGTCACGCGAGAAGATAGACAGGCTGAGGGCATACGGCGCCGAGGTTATTGTCACTCGGACAGATGTTCCACCAGATTCGCCGGAGTCATACTACGAGATTGCAAAGCGAATTGCAAAAGAGACTCCCAATTCATTCTATCTCGATCAATACCACAACCCGAAAAATATCGAAGCTCACTACAACACCACCGGGCCGGAAATTTGGGAGCAGACCGAGGGCAAGCTCGATTATTTCGTTGGTGGAATCGGAACCGGAGGGACAGTCTCTGGAATCGGGAGGTTCCTCAAGGAGCAAAACCCCAATATCAAAATCATAGCTGTCGATCCTGAAGGGTCGGTGTTTTACGACTATTTCAAGACGGGCAAGCTGATAGAGCCTCATGTTTACAAGCTTGAAGGCATCGGCGAGGATATGCTTGTCAAGGCGATGGATTTTGATGTAGTAGACGATATCATTCAGGTCAAAGACAAAGAGTCATTCCTGATGGCGAGGCGTCTGATGACGGAAGAGGGTATCTATGCGGGAGGATCATCCGGCGCCGCGATGGTTGCTGCTCTCAAGGTTGCTGAAGAAGCGGGCAGAGGCAGGATGGTAGTGACACTGTTCCCCGACTCTGGCGACAGGTATCTGTCGAAGATGTTCTCGGATGAATGGATGCGCGAAAACGGATTTCTCGACAACGACAACATTTCTGGCGACGCACAAGAAGGATCTCGATATGAGCAAAGACAAAACAAGGTTTGAAACACGAGCCATTCACGCCGGACAATCTCCGGATCCATCCACAGGCGCAATAACAACACCGATATTCCAGACATCGACATATGTTCAGGAGGGTGTCGGAGGACACAAGGGCTATGAGTATTCCCGCACTGACAATCCGACCCGCACAGCGCTGCAGGAGTGCCTTGCGTCACTCGAAAACGCAAAGTACGGACTGTCGTTTGCTTCCGGGATGAGCACGATCTCGACGATCATGAATCTCCTGAAAGCGGGCGATCATATCGTGTCATCGGATGATGTCTATGGTGGCACGTATCGGATCTTCGAACATGTATTTCGTGACTACGGCCTGAAGTACGATTATGTGAATATATCGAATCTCTCTGAAATAGAGAGCGCAATAAAGCCTGAAACAAAGATGGTCTGGGTTGAGACCCCCACTAACCCGCTGCTGAAAATCACCGACCTCAAAGGTGTAGCCGAAATTTGCCGAAAGCACAATCTCATTTCCTGTGTAGATAACACTTTTGCGACCCCATACTTCCAGAAGCCTCTTGATTACGGCATTGATATTGTGATGCATTCGGTCACAAAATTCCTCGGTGGGCATGCGGATACGGTCGGTGGAGCGCTGATGACATCGAGTGACAAACTCTATGACCGTCTGAAGTTCTGCCAGAATGCCGTCGGAGCAATTCCGGGACCGTTCGACTGCTGGCTGGTACTGCGGGGCGTGAAGACGCTTGCTGTGCGCATGGAGCGGCACGCACAGAATGCCGGTCAAATCGCGAACTGGCTGGAGGCGCATCCTAAAGTCAGGAAAGTCATATATCCGGGATTGAAGTCGCATCCGGGGCATGAGATTGCTAAGAAGCAAATGACCGGCTTTGGCGGGCTCATCTCGTTTGAGATCGACGGTTCGCAGGCGGACGCAGTCAAGTTTCTCGAAAATGTTAAGCTGTTTGCGCTGGCCGAATCGCTGGGAGGTGTCGAATCCCTGATCGAGCATCCCGGTCTGATGACGCATGCGTCTATTCCGGCTGAAGTGCGGCACGAGAAAGGGCTCTCAGACAGTCTCATCAGGATTTCGGTCGGCATCGAGTATGTCGACGACCTGATAGCTGATCTTGACGACGCGTTGGCTAATCTGTAGCGCTATGGTAAGGCTCTACTATAAGAATGGCTTGGGATAGTGGTATCGAATTAACTGGAGGTTATATGGAAAAGATGAAATACACATTCGGTAAGCTGACGAAGATGACTTACGACGAGGCGCTTGCAAAGCTGCCTGATCTCCTCAAGGAAGAGGGTTTCGGAGTGCTCACCGAGATCGATGTCAAAGAGACGATGAAGAAGAAACTTGATGTCGGATTTCGGAAGTACAAGATCTTGGGTGCATGCAATCCGAAGCTTGCATATCAGGCATTTCAAGCCGAGATTGAGATCGGCGCTCTGCTTCCGTGCAATGTGATAGTGTATGAAGATGACAGCGGCAAGGCTGTTGTATCATTCATGGATCCGCTGATGGCGCTCGGGTTCATTGGTAATGAGAGCCTGTCAGGCGTTGCTAAAGAAGCCAACGATCGCCTAAGAAGAGTACTGGACAAGATTTGATAATAACTGTTGTCTGATCCGGCGGAGCCTCATGAAACCAGTTTACTTAGATTATAACGCCACGACTCCGATCGATCCCGGTGTTGCCGACGCCATGCTGCCGTTTCTCCGGGATGATTTCGGCAACCCGTCAAGCGGGCATTACTATGGATATCGCACACGCGCGGCGGTAGAGATTGCGCGCTTGCAGATCGCCTCTCTTCTCGGTTGTGATTCCGATGAAGTGATATTCACAAGTGGCGGCACCGAATCGAACAACTACGCAATCCGGGGATATGCCTTTGCGAACAGGCATCGAGGACAGCACATAATCACGTCTCAGATCGAACATCCGGCGGTGCTTGAAGTCTGCAGCTACCTCGAGAAGCACTGTTTCGACATAACGCGCCTCCCAGTCGATGAATTCGGTATGGTGAATCCCTCGGCAGTGGACGATGCGATTCGCGCCGACACCATTCTCGTGACGATCATGTTGGCAAACAATGAGGTAGGAACAATCCAGCCGATTGCTGAAATAGCAGAGATTCTCACCGACCGTCAAATCGGTTTTCACACCGATGCTGCTCAGGCTGTCGGCAAGATTGCGACGCGTGTTAACGATCTCGGAGTCGATATGCTCAGCATAGCGGGGCACAAGCTATACGCACCGAAGGGGATCGGCGCGCTGTATGTCCGTCGCGGAATCGAAATCGAGAAATTTATGTTCGGCGCCGATCATGAATCAAATCGACGTGCAGGCACCGAGAATGTGCTCGAGATAGTCGGTTTAGGCAAGGCATCCGAACTTGCACACGAGAATTTCGATAGCTATGCCTCAAGTATGCGCCGAACACGTGATCGGATGCAGGAGCTTCTGCTTGCCGGGTTCCCTTCGATGAAGATTAACGGTCATCTTGAGAAGCGACTGCCGAATACCCTCAGCGTCAGCTTCCCCAGAATCGAAGCAAACATAATCATTTCTGAGGCTGCCGGTGTTGCAATATCTGCCGGAGCGGCTTGCCATACGGAATCTGTTGATATATCACACGTGCTTGAAGCGATGGGTATCCCTGAGGATATTGCCATGGGGACATTGCGGATTTCAACCGGCAGATTTACTACCGACAACGACATCGAGAAGGCTTTCGAGGAGCTGAGCCGAGTTGTGAGTGGACTTTTGTCTGGCGCTAGCGGGAGTGATGGCACATCTGCGAAGCAAGGGGAGTATAAGCTAACCCGATATACACACGGACTTGGATGTGCGTGCAAGCTGAGACCACAGGTGCTTGAATCAGTCTTGAGCAAACTGCCGATCCCGGATGACAAGAATGTCCTGGTCGGGACAGAGAACGCCGATGACGCCGCAGTGTATCTAATCAGCGATGATCTGGCTATCGTGCAGACGGTCGATTTCTTCACTCCGGTCGTGGACGATCCATACGATTTCGGTCAGGTGGCTGCAGCCAATTCGCTCAGCGATATATATGCAATGGGTGCGAAGCCTCTGTTTGCCCTGTCCATAGTAGGCTTCCCATCGAATCGCCTACCACAGTTTGTCCTCGAAGAGATACTGCGAGGTGCGCATGACAAGGCGAAGGAGGCGGGGATATGCATCATCGGCGGTCATACAGTTGATGACACCGAACCCCAATATGGCCTGGCCGTTACTGGCAGTGTGCACCCGTCGAAAATCTGGATGAACAGAGGTGCACGCCCCGGTGATAGCATCATCCTGACCAAACCGATTGGCATCGGCATACTGAGCACAGCCGCTAAGCAGGGGATGATCGATCAGCCCAGCATGGATGAAATTGTGCTGCACATGTCTACGCTTAACAAAGGCGCTGCAGATATTCTTGCGGACTACTCCGTTCATGCGTGTACCGATGTGACTGGTTTCGGATTAGCGGGACATCTTCATGAAATGACTCGCGCCAGCGGGGTAGAAGTTGAACTCGATTCTTCAGTCATTCCGGTGATAGGCGGCGCGCGCGAAGCGGCTGTGGCTGGTGCGATTCCGGGAGGCACTGTTTCGAATATGGAATTTATGGAGGGAAAGATCGAGTGGGATGACTCGGTCGACCGCATCGCGCGGACTCTTATCTGCGACGCCCAGACTTCCGGCGGCCTCCTGATTGCGCTGGATAGTGCTGATGCTCCACAGGCAGTCCGGGCGCTTCAGGATGCCGAAGTGAAATACGCGGCTATCATTGGAAAAGTTACCGGAACCGGCGCGGGGAAGATTTTCGTCAAATAGTACAAGATATTGGAATGAGAAAGCCGGGACAGAGTCCCGGCTTTTCTATTTGCAGGTCAAGAACCGAGCGATAGTGTCTGCTCGTCTGACTATTCCTTCTTCTTTTCGGTGATGACCTCAGGCTCCTTCTTCTCTTCGCCTTCACCTTCACCGGCGCCTTCACCCTCAGCACCTTCGGCCACTTCGCCTTCAGCAGCCTCTCCGGCAGTCCCGGCCACCTTTGCAACAGTCGGGGCGGCCACGGTCACTATGACTTGACTCTCATTAGTGACGAGCTCCAGCCCTGATAGGTCAAGGTCTCTGGCATGAACAGAGTCACCGATTGCCATTTCAGAGACGTCGATCTCGATGAAATCTCTCATATCGGTCGGCAAGCAGGCAACATCGATCTGTCTCCGGGTGAACTCGAGGATTCCTCCCATGGTCTTCACGCCGTCCGGAATTCCTTTTAGATGAATGGGAACGCTGACGGTGATTTTCTTGGTGAGAGAAATCTGCTGGAAGTCAACATGGAGCATTTTGCTCTGAATCGGTCCGCGCTGGACTTCTCTAATCAAGACTTTGTAAGGCTCACTGGTTTTTCCCTCTATAGTCAGATCGATCAGAATATTATCCGATTCGGACTTTCTAAAGAGGGCGGCCAGATCGCGCAGACTAATCGCTATAGGGATCGCATCAAGGTCGGGACCATAGACGACGGCTGGTAGCATGCCCTGCTCGCGTAGCTTTCGGGCAACGCCTTTGCCAGCGTCAGCGCGCGGTACCGCGGTTAATGTTCTCGTTTCCACTTATTGGCTCCTTTGCATTATTAATCGAAGAGTATTGAAATAGATTCTCTATTGGAAATTCGTCTGATTGCCTCGCCGAAGAGCTGCGCCGTGGACATAACCCTGATCTTAGAACAATCCTTGCTCTTGTCCTGATCCAGGCTATCGGTAACCCAAAGCTCCTTGATCGGAGAATTCTCTATTTTATCGATGGCGTCGCCTGAGAAGAGACCATGCGTGCAGCAGGCATATACTTCCGAAGCGCCCCGGCTGATGACCCCTCGGGCGGCATCGGTAAGTGTTCCAGCGGTGTCGCACATGTCATCTCTGATTATCACCGTCTTGCCCTCGACTTCACCAATGATGTTCAGAACTTCTGACTTGTTATAATCAGGCCGTCTCTTGTCGACTATCGCAAGACCGCAATGCAGTGAATTCGCGAATGCTCTGACCATCTTGACAGATCCGATATCGGGAGCGAGCATGACGAGATTGTCGAACCTGCGGCTCCTGAATTCATTGAGAAAGACCGGATTTGCGAACAAATGGTCAGATGGTATATCGAAGAACCCCTGGAGTTGGGGTGCATGAAGATCGAGCGTCACGATCCGGTCGGCGCCGGCAACAGAGATCACATTTGCGACGAGCTTGGCCGTAATGCCGACTCTTGGACGGTCTTTCCTGTCCTGCCGACCGTAACCGTAATATGGGACGACCGCCGTCACTTTATCCGCCGAAGCCCTGCGGGCTGTCTCAATAAGCATGAGTAATTCAAGGAGGTTCTCCGCCGGGGGATTGGTTCCCTGGATAATGAAGACATCGTGACCGCGAATGTTCTCGTTAACCTGGACGCGAAACTCGCCGTCCATAAAATTGGTCGTTTCTGTACTTGTCAGAGAAATGCCCAGATAACCGGCGATTTTCTCAGCCAAAGGCTTGTTGGATCGACCTGCAATCAGTTTTATGGGTCCCGGCATAGTAAAACCACACTCCAGCGTAATCAGTAATTTAGCCCACAAATATACCGAAAATGCGGTGAAACGCAACAGAAAAATCGCCTTCATTACCCTTGACAGGCATGGCGGCGTAAGTTAATATCAGAACAGAAGAAATCTAACAACAGGAGGTCGGTTTGAGGAAATTTAGCGTCACCCTGATGATCACCCTAATGCTATCGGCAAATTCTTACTGCATGGATCTTTTCCAGTCTGATTCAGCATTCATTCCGGACATTGAGACGTTTATGCAGATAGGATGGTCATCGGACGGCAGCATATCTCCGGATGGGAAGATTATACTGTTTATGACCTCGTTTACTGATGCGAATCAGCTCTTCAGGCTCACACCGGAAGGCTGGCCGTACCAATTGACAACATTCAAGGACGGGATCGATTTCTATTCTCCATCGTACGACTTCAAGTATGCTGTTGTAGGAGCGTCGGTTGGAGGTAATGAGGATGCCCAACTCTACCTTCTTGACGTGATGACCGGCAGGATTAAGAAGCTCACAGATAGTCCTGAAGTCAGGTACGGAGCTCCGATCTGGACACGGGATGGCAGTACCATCTATTTCCGCTCAAACAAAACAAATGGTACGGATTTTCAGGTCTGGAAGATGAATATTCTGGATGGTGAGGAGATCCTGGTTCAGGACAAGACTGGATATAATGGTCCAGCAGGTCTGAGCCGGGACGGCAAATATCTCCTGACTTACACCTATACATCAAATGTTGATAACAATTACTATCTCTATGATCTTGCGACCAGCGAAGAGAGACTTCTGACCCCGCATGAAGGCGATGCGATGTGCGAATCGTTTTCGCTGACTCCCGATGGCACAACGGCCTATATCGTTACAAATGCCAATGAAGATGGAATCGCAAGACTCGCCAAAATGGACATTGCTTCTCTGGAGATAGAGTTCCTTGAAGATAACTCCAAATGGGAGAACGAAGGTTGCCTGCTTTCTGACGATGGCCGCTACCTGGCGTGGCGTGTAAATGACGAGGGTTATTCAAAACCTTATATCAAAGATATCAAGACCGGCACGATGCTCCCCACACCTCCACTGGAAGGCATGTTCGGCGACGGTTGGATGTCTGAGGTGAAGAGCCTTCTCTTCTCATTCAATTCTCCGACCATGGCGCCCGATTTGTGGCTCTGGGATTGGGAAACGCAGACCTTGAAGCGGATCACGTATTCAACCTATGCCGGGATCGACCCAAGCCTCTTCACCGACCCCGAACTCATCCACTACGAGTCATTCGACGGGCTTGAAGTACCGGCATTTATCTTCCTGCCCGCGGGTTACAAGGGTGGCGAGATTCCGTTTATCATCGATGCCCACGGCGGCCCTGAGGGACAGTATCGACCGAGTTTTGCCCGACATTTCCAATATCTCCTCCTTAACGGCTATGGCATTCTTGCGGTCAATCCTCGCGGATCCTCGGGATACGGTCGGGATTATATGGCGATGGATGATTACAAGAAGCGCCTGAATTCTATCAAGGACTATGCCTGGGCGGCCAAATGGCTGATCAAGAACGGCTATACCAGAGAGAGCATGCTCGGCATCAAGGGTGGCTCGTACGGAGGCTATGTCGTGATGGCGTCGCTCACCGAATATCCGAGTCTATACCGAGCAGGCATCGATAATGTCGGGATCGTGAATTTTGTGACCTTCCTTCAGAATACGAGAGATTACCGCAGAGCAATGCGAGAGTCAGAGTATGGTCCTTTGTCGGATTCGGCTTTCCTCTCGTCGATCAGTCCTATTCATAAGATGGATAAAGTAAAAGCTGCTCTGATGGTTGTGCATGGCGAAAACGATCCGAGAGTGCCGGTCGGTGAGGCGAGACAAATAATCGACGCGATGCAGGCCAGGGGAGCGGAAGTCGTCAGTCTGATCTATCCCGACGAAGGGCATGGCATTTCAAAGCTTTCGAATCGATTGGATTACTATAGACAGATGGTCGATTTCTTTGATAAGTACCTGAAGTCGAAATAGCCGATCCGGCATGAGCCGAGTTTGAGGGTGGGAGCGATCCCGCCCTTTTCTTGTGGATTTTCTCTGTTTTCGGATGTATTTGATAGAGGAACAGCTGGGGCTGCAGAATCGTATAGAGCAGTGGGCGCAATACTTTTGTTGACAGAGAGAAGGTAAGATTGCAATATGTTTAGTAGGTCGACTCGTATACAAGAATGCAGGGAGGTGTTTGATGATAGGTAGGACGCTGGCGTTAGCCTTGGTATTTCTGATTCTCGCCGCGTCGGTGTTCCCTCTTCCCCCGAAGGCCAAGGAGGTCACCGTCCTTGATATCGATGGTGCCATCGGACCGATTGCGGTGAAGATGATTAAGAAAGCTATCAAGGTGGCTGAGGATTCAGGTTCTGAGGCGCTGGTGATTCGCCTCAACACGCCCGGAGGGCTAACCAACTCGACCTGGAAGATCACAACTGCCATATTGAGCGCCGATGTGCCGGTGATCGTCTATGTCTGGCCGCCCGGGGCGAGGGCTGGTTCAGCGGGTGTGTTCATCACGTATTCTGCGCATATAGCGGCAATGTCATCCGGCACCAACATTGGAGCAGCGACACCGATCCAGATGGAAGGAGAGATGGACTCGACGTTGGCGAAGAAGGTGACGAATGATGCCGTGGCCAATCTTCAATCCATCGCCGAGAAGCGAGGGCGCAATCAGGAGTGGATTGAGAGAGCAATCAGGGACGGTGAATCCATCACGGCAAGCGTTGCGCTGGACTCGAATGTTGTCGACCTGCTCGCGGAGGATATCTCTGAACTGTTGTTCAAAGTTGATGGAATGGAAGTTGCCCTGCACAGTGGAGATACCGTGACATTGTCTACGAAAGCGGCTGTGACGGTCAAAGTGGAGAAGAGCTTCTCGGAGAGGATACTTGAAGTGATATCTGATCCTAATATAGCTTTCATTCTCTTCACTCTCGGATCGCTCGGCCTTGTCATGGAGCTGTACAATCCAGGCGCGATCGTACCGGGTGTTGTGGGGGGCATCTGCATCATTCTGGCATTCTTCTCATTCCAGACACTTCCGATCAACTACTCCGGCATTGCGCTGATTATCTTTGCTATCATACTCTTCCTGCTTGAGATAAAAGTCCCATCGTATGGGATTCTCTCGATTGGTGGTGTTGTCTCGCTGGCTCTCGGAGGATTATTCCTGATAGATTCTCCGGGCCCGTATATGGAAGTCTCGAAAGGAGTGATATTCTCTGTCGTAGCCGTCACTGCTGCATTCTTCATGATTGCAATTCGGTATGTATTTAAGGCGCACCGAAGGCAGGTAACGACCGGAGGAGAAGGACTCATCGGTCTGACGGCAGAAGTCAAGGAGAGGATAGATGCAGAGGGATTGGTCTATGTCTCCGGTGCCCTGTGGAAAGCTGTCAGCGATGAGCCGCTTGAAGTCGGAACCAAGGTAGAGGTCGTCAGCGTGGACGGTCTGATCGTTAAGGTCAAAAGGAAAGCATAAAGAAGGAGGGATCGAATGATTTCGACATATGGAATAACAATCGTCGTACTCGCTCTGTTCATACTTGCCAATGCGGTAAGAATACTAAAAGAGTATGAACGCGGAGTGGTCTTCAGGCTCGGTCGTGTGATCGGAACCAAGGGACCCGGGCTGATTCTTCTGATACCGATCGTCGATAAGATGGTGAGGGTGTCGTTGAGAACTGTCACAATGGATGTTCCGCCACAGGATGTGATAACCAAGGACAACGTGACGGTAAAAGTCAACGCTGTGATCTATTTCTCCGTAATGGATGCAAACAAGGCTATCATCGCAGTCGAGGATTTTCTCTATGCTACTTCACAGATAGCACAGACGACGCTTCGGTCGGTATTGGGCGAAGTCGAGCTGGACGATCTCCTGTCGAAACGCGAGGATATCAATCAGAAGCTGCAGCACATCATCGATGAACAGACCGAGCCATGGGGTATCAAGGTGTCTGTTGTTGAGGTTAAGAATGTCGATCTGCCACTCGAGATGCAACGTGCAATCGCTCGTCAGGCTGAGGCAGAGCGTGAGAGAAGAGCCAAAGTCATCCATGCTGAGGGTGAATTTCAGGCGGCCCAGAAGCTTGCAGATGCGGCTGGCATCATCTCCACGCAGCAGGGTGCGTTGCAGTTGAGGTATTTGCAGACCCTGACGGAGATTTCGAGCGAGAGGAACTCTACGCTGATTTTCCCGCTCCCGATTGAGATGCTGGGCGGCATGCTTAAGCGAGATTAGAGTCCTAAGATAGCCGCTGCTATTTCAGTACGGCATCTCCAGGTTCTGACATGCTGAGCGCAGTGAACAGCGATCGCCAGTCTTTGCCTCAGCTGCCGGGAACTCTTGGCAAATGGCCGTGTTACGCGAGTCATTGGTTGGGAACTGTCTCAACAGACTTGTGGATTGTGAGTCTTCAGGGGCTGCAGACAACTCACTATCATGGATATATTTGGTTCCAGATTTATGTTGACAGAGCCGATATCAAGATAGTATTCGTGATCTTTGCATTTTGAAAGGAGTTTCTTGTATGTCGCTGACGAATGAAGATATCCTGAGGAAGATCCGAGACAACGGCGTGAAATACATTCGCCTCTGGTTTACCGACATCCTTGGTCAGTTGAAGGGCATGTCTATTACATTAAGTGAGATAGAAAACGTTCTCGAAAGCGGCCAGGGTTTCGATGGTTCGTCTATCGAGGGCTTTGTCCGCATCGAGGAATCTGACCTCATGGCCTGGCCCGACCTTGATACGTTTACGATCTTCCCGTGGGATCTCGGTGGCGAAAAAGTAGCAATGATGTTCTGCGACATCAAGAACCCCGACGGGACTCCCTACGATGGTGATCCTCGCTACTGTCTGCGGCGGAATTTGGAAGCTGCAACAGAGCAGGGGCTGACTTTCTACACTGGTCCGGAGTTGGAGTACTTCTATTTCAAGAACAGCGAGAATCCCGAGACAATGGACAAGGGTGGCTACTTCGATTTCTCTACTGTCGATGAGGGCGTTCGTCTTAGGAAGAAGACCGTGAATTTTCTTGAGCTGATGGGTGTTCCTGTCGAATGTTCCCACCACGAAGTTGCGCACAGCCAGCACGAAATCGATCTGCAATATCAGTCTGCGCTTCGCATGGCAGACTGTGTCCAGATATATCGCCTGATCGTCAAAGAGGTCGCCCAGCACGCAGGTTATTATGCAACGTTTATGCCAAAGCCGATACTGGGTCAGAACGGTAGCGGCATGCATGTTCACCAGTCGCTTTTCAAAGGCGATAAGAACATCTTTTTCTCGCAGGAGAACGAGTACAATCTGTCGGCTGAGGCAAAGCACTATATCGCCGGCTTGCTCAAGCATGTAAAAGAATTCACTCTCATAACGAATCAGTGGGTTAACTCATACAAGCGACTCGTTCCGGGATTCGAAGCTCCGTGTTATGTGTCGTGGGGGCGGCGTAACAGATCGTCGCTGGTAAGAGTGCCAATGTATCGGGTCGGCAAAGAGAAGGCGACAAGAATCGAACTTCGATCTGCCGATCCTGCGTGCAATCCATATCTTGCGTTTTCGGTTATGCTGGCTGCGGGACTTAAGGGCATCAACGAGAAGTACGCGATTCCGGCACCGGTTGAAGACAACATCTTTCATGTAGAGCCGGGCGACTTCAAGAAGAGAGAAATAGACGTGCTGCCGAATAGTCTCGAAAATGCGATCAGGGAGACTGAAAACTCTAAGCTCGTGCGCGAGACTCTTGGGGAGCACATTTTCGGCTCATTGATTGCCAACAAGCAAGTGGAATGGGACAGCTACCGGGTACACGTTTCCCGGTACGAACTTGACAAATATCTGCCAATGCTGTAAACTCACTGGATGAATATCCAGCGTGCCTCGGCTGAGGAAATCCACCGGAGGACGGTTTGCGGCGAGCTTGATCCGATCGAAACTGCCGAAATCTTCTCGGATTCTGCACAGCGCTCGCAGGCTAACCTTAATAGTTTCATTGCGTTAACGCCATACCTAGCCCTCAGGTCTGCGGAAGAAGTGAAATCTCGCCTGGAGAAACGCGAATCCCTCGGCAGCCTTGCCGGTGTTCCGGTGGCTGTCAAAGATAACATCTGTCTCGAAGGATACCCCACAACTTGCGCTTCGCGCATTCTCGCCGATTTCAGGCCGCCATACAATGCCACAGTGGTCGAAAAGCTAATTGATGCGGGAGCACTGATTATAGGAAAGACGAATCTCGATGAGTTCGCGATGGGCTCTACCACCGAGAGCAGTTACTTCGGATCGGCAAAGAATCCCCTGAATTCAGAGTATTCACCCGGCGGATCATCGGGGGGCTCCGCTTCTGCGGTTGCTTCCTTTCATGTGGCGGTAGCGCTCGGGTCAGATACAGGCGGTTCGATTCGCCAGCCAGCCTCGTTGACAGGGATCGTCGGCCTTAAGCCGACATACGGCGCTGTATCGCGCTACGGCCTCATCGCCTATGCATCTTCTTTCGATCAAATCGGTCCATTCGCGAGAAATGTCAGAGATACTGCAATGCTGTACGCTGCAATTGCAGGGCGCGATCGACGAGACTCGACATCTGTTGACAACGATACAACCAACTTGATGTCCGCCATCGATCAATTCAAGCCGGTGCGGATCGGCGTTCCGAGAGAATACTTCGGAGAAGGGCTTGATGATGATGTCGGCAGAGCAGTTGGCAGCGCTCTCGAAACGGCGAAGTCAATCGGCTGTGAGATTGTGGATTTGTCGATGCCAATCCTCGACAAAGCGATTGCGGCATACTACGTGATTGCGACCGCAGAGGCTTCATCCAACCTGGCCAGATACGACGGTGTGCAGTTCGGACAGAGGTCCCCGCGTGCGGCCGCTATGCAGGAGATGTATTCGAACACGAGATCCGAGGGTTTTGGTGACGAGGTCAAGCGGAGAATCATGCTCGGTACGTATGTGTTGTCGTCAGGTTACTACGAAGAATACTATCAGAAGGCAATGCAGGTGAGGGAGATCATTAGGCGTGATATTATGCATGCATTTGACAAAGCAGATGTCATAGTCACTCCGACATCGCCTACAGCGGGGATCAGGCTTGGCGAGAAGATTGACAATCCCCTGTCAATGTACCTCGCAGACGTCTACACAGTGATAGCAAATCTCACCGGGACATGTGCGATGTCAATACCGTGCGGTCATGGAGCGTTCGGCCTCCCAATCGGTGTTCAGGTAATCGGAAAGCATTTCGACGAGATGAATCTTTTCAGATTAGCGCACCGACTTGAGTCGGCGCTCGATTTTCGGGCGGGTGAGGATGACTGAAGTGCATCGATACGAATCTGTGATTGGTCTCGAGGTACATGCTCAGCTCGAAACCAGATCGAAGTTGTTCTGCGGCTGTGCGTCTGCTTACGGTTCACCTGCCAACACACAGGTTTGTCCCGTCTGCCTCGGGCTTCCGGGCGCATTGCCAGTACTCAACGAGGCTGCTGTGGATTCTGCTATCAAGATGATACTCGCCTGCGGAGGACAGATCAGCGCCAGGTCAGTCTTTGCACGAAAGAACTACTTCTATCCGGATCTTCCCAAAGGCTATCAGATTTCGCAGTTTGACGAGCCTATCGGAGTGGGTGGAGCGATAGTGTTCGATCTCGATGGCGAGACGCATCGTATCGGCTTGACCCGGATTCATTTGGAAGAGGATGCCGGTAAGTCTGTCCATCCAACCGAGGTTTCCGGCGATGCTATGTCCCTGATCGATATGAATCGCTGCGGTGTGCCGCTGCTTGAGATCGTATCGAAGCCGGGAATTCGCAGTCCGGAGGAGGCGTACGCGTATCTTTCACGACTCAGACAAATAGTCCAGTATCTTGGAATCTGCTCGGGCGATATGGAAAAAGGTGCTCTGAGGTGCGATGCTAATGTCTCTGTCCGGTTGAGAGACATTGATGAGTACGGGACGAGAACGGAGTTGAAAAACCTCAATTCATTCAGGGGCGTCGAGCGGGGACTTAAGTATGAGATAGACCGCCAGATAGAAATCTTGGAATTAGGCGGCAGTGTGGTTCAGGAGACGAGGCTTTGGGATGAGGACCGAAATATCAGTGTTTCCATGCGTTCCAAGGAGGAATCACACGATTATCGCTATTTCCGGGAACCGGACCTTGTCGATCTCGCTATCTCCGATGAGTGGGTTTCGGCCGTTGCAGATTCGCTCCCGGAACTGCCGCACGAGACGTATATCAGGTTCATGAGCGAATATTCACTCCCCCGATATGACGCAGAAGTATTGACAATGAGCCGCGAGTTAGCTAATTATGTTACTGAGGCGATGCGGTTCTTCCCCGACCCGAAGAAGGTCTCAAACTGGACCATGACCGAGGTGCTCGGAGTCCTGAAGGATTTGGGGATCGGTATCGACAAGTTCCCGGTGTCTCCGGCTCAGGTCGGTGAGTTGCTGAAGGCTGTTGATGATGGTCTGATTTCCGGCAAGATCGCAAAGGATGTATTTCGGCAGATGGCGGAGACGGGCGAATCGCCGTTGGTCATCATAAACAGGGAAGGTCTGCGGCAGATTAATGATGAGGATATGCTTGATGCCGTGATCACTGAGTTGCTTGCATGCAGCCGTGAGAATGTCGAAGCCTACCGCGGAGGCAGGAAGCAGATATTCAGCTTCCTCATTGGCGAGATAATGAAAGCAACAAATGGACGGGCAAATCCGGATATTGCGAACAGATTGCTCAAGAGGAGACTTGATGAGAGGTAAAATACGGGTGGCCGTCTTCATCTCGGGAGGGGGAACGAACCTCCAGTCCCTGATCGATAGCAGTCAGGCTGAAGGCTTTCCGGCTGAGATCGCCTTCGTATTGTCGAGCAATGAGGATGCATACGGTTTAGAGCGTGCTCGGAAGCATTCGATACCGACTGGAGTCATCCGGCGAAAAGACTTCGAATCAAGCGATGAATTCTCCAATGCAATCATGGATGCTCTCGAAGCTCATCGAATCGATGTCATCTGTCTTGCGGGTTACATGAAGCTGATCCCGGCGAAAGTTATTCGGCATTTCAGGGATCGTATCCTTAACATACACCCGGCACTGCTCCCCAAATTCGGCGGCAAGGGTATGTATGGCATGCGGGTGCACGGAGCGGTGATTGCGGCTGGGGAGACCGAGTCGGGACCAACTGCCCATTTGGTTGACGAGATTTACGACCACGGTGATATTGTAATGCAGATGAGAGTCCCAGTGCTGCCGGGTGACACGCCGGAGGACTTGCAGAAGCGCGTGCTCGAGGCCGAACACAAGCTCTACCCGGAAGCGCTGAGAGCACTTGCAGAGAAGATAATCTCAGAGGAAAAGAGGAAATAAATGAAGATGACTGATCAGATATGGGAGTTTGAGATATCTGAATATCCGAAGTATGCCCGGGGCAAAGTGAGGGAGATATACGATCTCGATGACAAGCTGCTGTTCATCGCAAGCGACCGCCTTTCGGCATTCGATGTCGTCCTGCCAACTCCGATTCCCGGCAAAGGCAAAGTACTTACCGCGATGTCCGTTTTCTGGTTCGATTACCTGCGAGACGTCGTGCCGAACCACTTCGTGACTGCGAACGTCGATGAGTATCCAGAGCCGCTACAGAAGTATCGTCAGATGCTCGATGGTCGCTCGATGCTGGTCACGAAGTGTCAGCGACTCGATGTAGAATGCATCGTCAGAGGATATATCACCGGCTCTCTGTTTAAAGAATATATGACCGAGCAGGATGATTCATTCAGCGGGGAAGTGGTGGTCAACGGGATTTCCTTTCCTGATGACCTCAGGGAGTCACAGAAACTCCCCGCTGCGATCTTCACGCCATCCACGAAGGCTGACAGCGGACATGATGAGAATATCTCGTTTGAGGACATGGTGCGTACAACCGGCACAGACGTGGGCGAAAAGCTGCGCCAGGTTTCGATTGATCTCTACACCAAAGCCTCTGACTATGCCCGGTCACGTGGGATAATAATTGCCGACACCAAATTCGAGTTTGGATTCAAAGCTGGCGAGCTTATCCTGATCGACGAAGTGCTTTCGCCGGATTCGTCGCGGTTCTGGCCCGCTGACGAGTACGAAGTGGGAAGATCTCAGCGGAGTTTCGACAAGCAGTATGTGCGTGATTGGCTGAATAGTGCGCATTGGGATAAGACGCCTCCTGGTCCGGCGCTTCCTGATGATGTAATCAGGAAGACATCTGAAATCTACACGCGCGCACTTGAAATTCTGACCAGACGGTAAACCGTTTGCAATTGAGAGGTAGGCATGGAAGCAGATAAGAAGAACAAAGCTGTCAGAGTTCGCCGGGCGCTGTTGAGTGTCTCGGACAAGACAGGAATAGTCGAGTTCGCGAAGAAGCTCTGCGAGATGGACATCGAGATTATCTCGACAGGCGGTACGAAACGTGTCCTGAAGGAAGCCGGTGTGCAGGTACTGCCAGTGTCTTCGTTTACGGGTGCGCCGGAGATTCTCGATGGCAGAGTCAAGACCCTGCATCCGGCGGTGCATGGCGGCATTCTCTACAAGAGGGATAACACCGATCATGTGAAACAGATGCGCGAGCATGATATGCGCGCTATTGACATGGTTGTCGTGAATCTGTACCCGTTCGAGGAGACTGTAGAGCGTCCCGATGCAACCGATGACGAAATCATCGAGAACATTGATATCGGTGGACCCTCGATGGTACGCTCGGCAGCGAAGAACCACAACGATGTTGTCGTCGTGACTGAACCGGCACAGTATGGTCCGATAGTCGAGGAGATGGCTGCCGCAGATGGGTCAATTTCGTATGAGACGCGATTCAATTGCGCTAAGAGAGCTTTCAAGCTTACGGCGCGCTACGACAGCATGATTGCGGCATACTTCGGTAGAGAAGATGCCGGAAAAAGCGACGAATTCCCCGACACTCTTAAGCCTGAATACAGCAGAATGACAAGTCTCCGGTATGGTGAGAATCCACATCAGAAGGCAGCAATCTACTCGCTTGTGGGGCACTCAGGACCATCGCTGGTCGATGCTCAGATACTCGCCGGCAAAGAGCTGTCTTACAACAACTACAATGATCTCGAGGCTGTGCTCGGCATGCTCCTCGATTTTGAAGATCCATTTGCATGCGTTGTCAAACACACTAACCCATGCGGGGCAGCAGTTGCGGAGACTTCAACCGAAGCGTACAAACTGGCATACGAGTCTGACCCGATGTCGGCGTTCGGATCGATCATCGGTATCAACCGATTTGTCGATATGGAGATCGCGATGCTCCTCCACGAGACGCCATTCGTAGAATGCATAATCGCCCCTGGATACAGCGATGAGGCTGTCGAGATGATGAGAAAGAAGAAGGCTCGTAGGCTCCTCGCGCTCCCGTCCATTGCGCCTGGAAAGCATGGAAAGGTGCGCCAGACGTTCCTTCAGGGGGGACTACTGGCTCAAACGGTGGACAATTACAGGGTTACACGGGAAGATCTGAAGGTGGTGTCAAAAGTCCAGCCTAATGAAGGCCAAATTGAGTCTATGTTGTTCGGATTCCAGATAGTGAAGCATATCAAATCGAACGCGATTGTGTTAGTCCAGGGGAAGCAGACAGTTGGAGTCGGATGCGGTCAGACTTCAAGGGTAGACGCTTCACTGATGGCTGCCTACAAGGCGGGCGACCGATCCAACGGAGCTGTACTAGCTTCAGATGCCTTTTTCCCGATGCGTGACGGCATCGATAAGGCTGCCGAGGCGGGCGTGGTCGCGATTATCCAGCCGGGGGGATCAAAGCGCGATGACGAAGCTATTGAGGCGGCAGACGAACACAAAATGGCAATGGTTTTGACGGGAATACGGCATTTTAAGCACTGACGGATCTTTTTTGCCTTGCGGTTAGGTTGATGATTTAGTAGATTTCACCTAACCGTGGAGGACACTTGGGAGAAAGAATTCTAGACATCGTGTTCTATCTTGTGCAGTATGTCAGAACGCACAATGGTTCGCTCGCGCACCTTGATGACATCTCGAAGTCACTGAGAAATCTCGGGTTTACCGAGAGCGAAATCTCATCTGCTTACGGTTGGTTTCTGGAGGAAGTGCAGTCTCGAAGCGAGAAGTTCGTGTTTTCTAACGACATCGGCAATTGCCAGCCGCGTGTATTCTCAGAGCTTGAAAGACAGCAGATTGAGCCTGCCGCTCAGGGATATCTAATCCAGATTCATCAGATGGGGCTGCTCAGCGAAGAAGAATTCGAAATGACGATTGAGCGGGCGATGATGTTGGCTCCTGAGCAAGTAGACGTCGCAGGAATGAAGATGCTCACCTCGACGGTGCTGTTCTCCGGCGCCTCTCCCAATATGGATCTCAACTGGTTCAATGTCTCGGGCGACGAGACTGTCCATTGATCTAAGTGCGACTATCAGGTAAGAAGATTCTGTTAGGTATCACCGGCTGTATTGCAGCCTATAAGGCGGGCTACGTCTTACGCGCACTGATGCGGGAAGGTGCAGAGGTCAGAGTCGTGATGACCAAGGCTGCCTGCGAATTTGTAACACCCCTGACTTTTGAAGCTTTGTCGGGCAGACCGGTCGCTGTCGAGATGTTTCCTCGGGATCAGTTTTCCTCTGTGCAGCATGTATTTGCAGCGGAGTGGGCTGATTTGATTCTTGTTGCGCCTGCGACGGCGAGCATTATCGCAAAATCGGCATCGGGTGTCTGGGATGATCTTCTCTCGACTACAATCGGTGCCGCGCAGAGTCAGGTGATATTTTCTCCCGCAATGAACACATTCATGTGGAATAATCCGGTAACTCAGCAGAATATTGCCAAACTGAAGTCGTTCGGACATGAGTTTATCGATCCGGAGGAAGGCGATCTGGCCAGTTGGGCGGTGGGACCGGGGAGGTTTCCCGAGCCTGACACGATCGTTGAGTTTGTGGTGAATTTCTTTGGGAAGCAGACTGACTTCGTCGGGAAGAGAGTCCTCGTAACTGCTGGTCCGACATACGAATATATTGATCCTGTCAGGTTTATCGGGAATCCCTCGACCGGAGCGATGGGTTTTGCGTTGGCGGACGCTGCTCGGAAGCGAGGCGCCGATGTCACGCTGATATCCGGCCCAACGCAGCTCGAACCGCCTGTTGTCAGCGAATTTTGCTCGATTATATCGACTGATCAGTTGGCGGAAGAGGTTCTGTCTCGAGTCGAGAATGCAGATATTGTAATTATGGCTGCGGCACCCTCCGATTATTCCCCGGCGAACTCATACAGCAATCAGAAGATCAAGAAATCGACCAAGCCGCTGTCGATCAAGCTTTCACCGACTATGGATATTTTGAAGGAAGTCGGTAAGAAGAAGGGCAGCAAGATCGTGGTTGGATTTGCCTTGGAGACTGAGAAAGAAGTTGCCAACGCTCGCAAGAAAATGACCGACAAGAAGCTCGATATGATTGTCGTCAATAATCCAAATGCCGAAGGGGCCGGTTTCGGAACCAAGACGAACAAAGTCACTATTCTCAGCGGCAAATCAAAGGCCGAGAAGTTGCCATTGATGTCTAAGCGCGACCTTGCCGATGAAATCCTCAACCGCATAAAGAAACTTATCTAATCATGCCTGACCCGTGGGATTTGGCAGAAATTGCTGAAACGGCCAAGAAGGCTCTGTTGCAGGCTGAAGAGCTTGGGACTGGTGCGCCGCAGATCGGAACCGAAGTGCTGAAGAGCATTAGCCTCGGCTCCGGGTCCGAGGATAGTGCGAAATTGCTGGCTGAGTTCAATTCAGAGATCAAGAATTGTACTCTTTGCAGGTTGCATGAAGGGCGAAACAAACTTGTGTTCGGAGTCGGCAATCCCGATGCGGATGTGATGTTTGTCGGTGAGGGTCCGGGGCGCGACGAGGACCTCAAGGGCGAGCCGTTTGTGGGACGTGCCGGGCAGCTCCTAGACAAGATTCTTGCGGCGATCGGCTTTGATCGGTCGATTGTCTACATCGCCAATATCGTGAAATGTCGCCCTCCGCAAAATCGCGATCCACAGCCGGACGAAATGACGACCTGCATGCCGTATCTTTTTCGCCAGATTGAAATCATCCAGCCAAAGCTGATTTGCTGCCTCGGGCGCATTTCGGCTCAGGCGCTGCTTCAGACCACGCAGCAACTCGGAAAACTACGAGGCCAGTTTCACGATTTCCGGGGCATCAAGCTGCTGGTGACATATCATCCAGCCGCGCTGCTTCGATTCCAGCAGTACAAGCGTCCGACATGGGAAGATGTCCAGATGCTTCGCGCCGAGTACGACTGGATGATCGGCAAGTAGCTTCTAATCACCAAGACCACTCAACCAGTAGCGAATCACCAATTCAGCAGTTCATCTCTTCGTCCAATGACCGGCTACCCAGACATGGCCACGACCCTGTCTCTTGTGATAGCCCGGCACCCAATTTCCTCTGGGATT
The DNA here is from genome assembly GCA_018820315.1 of Candidatus Zixiibacteriota bacterium. Lineage (NCBI taxonomy): Bacteria > Pseudomonadati > Candidatus Zixiibacteriota > Candidatus Zixiibacteriota bacterium. The sequence continues at coordinate 46,403 of JAHJOQ010000073.1, forward strand.
CCTCTCCCAGTGCCCACTGTTCCAGACGTACATGTGATTATTCCACTTCCAGTAACCATCGATCCAGACAGCTTTGGGGCCCGGCCGGGGTGGTTTGATCTCCGACTTAGTTGGTGGCGGCGCTTCGGTGATGACCATCGGACCAGCACAGCTGTAAGCGTAAAGTGCTATCAGCGCGATCATCCCGAGTACGAACAATGTTTTTCTCATATATTCCCCTTTCATATCCACTATCGGCCGATTATCTGCGATGTCCATATTGAGGATCATAGAACTTGCGGTAAATGTGATGCGGCGTTCATTTCGAAACACTTCTGCGAGGTGACCTATGCGGATTCTTGCGTAATGGCTGTGGATATGGCGCATGGGATGTACCCCAGCCACATTAACGATGGCAGATTTCGGAGAATCCTGCACTACAATCGTGTCGAGAGGGTTCGTTCTTGACCGGCGCGTTGGGATTGTGTATTTTAAGTCATTAATCCCACTTCAGGGTGTGGGCTGCCCAGTGGTTTTGAAGGGTATAGTCTGACAATCATACTAACGCAGGGAAGCTTCCGATGGCAGGTTCAGATACATCACAGAAACAGCCCCCTCATTCAGTTGAAGCCGAGCGCGCGGTACTAAGTGCAGTTCTGAATTACAGAGACTCCATTCATGACGCAGCCGACGTTTTGACCCCGGAGTGTTTTTACGATGGTCGCCATGAGGTCGTATTTGCATCAGCTATCGAGCTCTACAATGATGGCATCCCGATTGACCTTGTAACGATTTCAGATGACCTGACCAAGAAAAGCAAGCTCGACAAAATCGGCGGAATCGAGATGCTGACCGATCTGTTGACCGTGGTATCTTCGTCTGCCAATGTCCGCCACCATGCCGAGATTATCTATGACAAGTTTCTTCTACGGCGGCTAAAGCGAGCTGCTGATGATATATCTATTCAGGCTCGCAATGCCGAGGAGGGTGCAGAAGAAATCATAAACCACGCCGAGAACGAGATATTCAGAATCAGCCAGCGGCGACTTGGTGAGGGGTTCGTGTCGATAAACACGATCCTCCCACGCACATTCGATGAGATCGAAAACTACCGTCAGCGCAAAGGTTCGATCATCGGGACTCCGACCGGCTATCATGATCTCGATCGGATGACATCGGGACTCCAGGACAACGATCTGATTGTCGTTGCCGGGCGTCCATCTATGGGCAAGACTGCGCTTGCTCTCAACATCTGCGCGCACATAGCGATGGAAGAGAAAAGAGGAGTGGGGTTATTCTCGCTCGAAATGTCCGCAAACCAAATTTCGCAACGGATGCTCTGCGCCAAAGCACACATCAGTCCTCACATGCTCCGCTCCGGGATGCTGCGGGATGAGGATTATACCCGGCTCGGAATCGCTGTCGGACCACTCTCCGAGGCGCCGATATTCATCGACGATTCACCGAACATTAGTATTCTCGAACTGAGATCCAAAGCGCGCAGGTTAAAAGTGCGTGAGGATATAGGACTGCTTGTGATAGACTATCTGCAAATGATGCACGGAGGAGCATCCTCAGAGAGCCGTCAACAGGAAATATCACAGATTTCGAGATCGCTCAAGGCTCTTGCCAAAGATCTCAGCATTCCGGTGATGGCAGTTTCACAGCTCTCTCGTGCTCCTGAGATGCGCGGGGGCGACAGACGACCGCAGCTTGCGGACCTTCGTGAATCGGGCGCAATCGAGCAGGATGCCGATCTTGTAGCATTTGTTTATCGAGAAGAATATTATCTGGAAAGGACGCCGGATGGCTGCCCGCCCGACAAGCAAGGGATTGCCGAGATAATTGTCGCAAAGCAGCGTAACGGTCCGACAGGGGTTGTAAAGTTGACGTTCCTGAAGGACTACATCCAGTTTGTCAATCCTGAGTTTCACCACAGGGAGCCGGCTGGCGTCGCGTACGATGATGATAATGCGGGGGATGTGCCGTTTTGATATTTCTGCGGTACCTTGGGAGAGTCACAACGTCGCTCTTTTCTGATCTCGGTGGCATCTGTCTGATGCTGGCCGGGGTCATTCGTTCGCTGCCCTCACAATTCAGACATTTCGGACTTATCACCGAACAGATGCTTCGAATGGGTGTGAATTCACTCCCGCTGATCGTATTGACATCGATATTCACCGGGGCGGTGTCCGCATGGCAGGCGGCGTATCAGATGGAGGGCTATGTCCCGCTCAGATACCTCGGCACTGGCGTGTCGAAGGCCGTTTTCATTGAACTGGCACCTGTGTTGACTGCTCTTGTCGTTGCCGGTCGTGTAGGAGCCTCAATAGCCGCCGAACTCGGGACGATGCGGGTAACGGAACAGATCGATGCCATGGAAACGATGGCTATCGATCCGATCGGCTACCTCGTGACACCGCGTATCATATCCGGAATGATCATGCTGCCGGTGCTAGTCATTTTCGCTGATATCATTGCCATTCTGGGAGCGCTGGCCGTAGCTACCGCACTTCTTGGCATCGAACCGGAACTGTTCATGAACGGGATGAAGGCTTTTTTCAGAGTGTCTGACGTGCTGTCGGGACTGGTCAAGGCGGTGTCATTCGGAGTTATCATATCGACACTCGGCTGTTTCCACGGCTTCAAGGCATCTGGCGGCGCAGAGGGCGTCGGCCTTGCCACAACAAGAGCGGTCGTAACATCATCTGTCTTGATATTAGTATCTGATTATGTAATCGCGACACTGCTCTTCAGGGTTGGATGAGATGATTCGAATCGAGAATCTGCATAAGAGTTTTGATGACAAGCTGGTGCTCCGGGGAGTCGACCTCGAAATCCTCGATGGCGAGGTTATGGTCATTCTTGGCTCGTCCGGCTGCGGCAAGAGTGTCCTGTTGAAACACCTCATAGGTCTGATGATGCCGGATGAAGGCAGCGTGATAGTCGACGGAACGGATATCACCTCTTTGTCCAAGAGAGCGCTGTACGAAGTAAGGCGCAATTTTGGGATGCTGTTTCAATCTGCGGCCCTGTTTGATTCAATGACAGTATACGAAAACGTTTCGCTCGGTCTTACTGAACATTCACCCCTGTCGGAAGCGGAGAAGCGCGAGATAGTGAGAGACAAGTTGGAATTGGTCGGGCTTTCCGATACCGAGGAGATGTCTCCATCTGAGCTTTCTGGTGGTATGCGAAAGAGGGTCGGGCTGGCGCGAGCGATTTGCATGGATCCGGCAATAGTGCTCTACGACGAGCCGACGACCGGACTCGATCCTGTCATTGGTGACACGATAAACGATCTGATCCAACGACTGCAGAGTCGTCTAAACATAACTTCTGTCGTAGTGACTCACGACATGCGGTCGGCATTCATGGTCGCCGATCGGATGGCTATGCTAAGCAACGGGAAGATTCATTTTGTCGGAACATCAAAAGAAATCGAAGCATCAGATGATCCGGAAGTACGCGAATTCCTTGCGCATCGATAAGATGGCAATCAATCTGTTAAGTTGAATTTATGGCCACTGCTGAAAAAACGATCTATGTCTGCCAGTCGTGCGGATCGACTTATCCGAAATGGTCGGGCAAGTGCGTGCAGTGTGGTGAGTGGAACACGCTGACTGAAGAGAAGCAGAAGAAAAAGACACAGAGGCAGATCGACAGCGACCGCCTTGGGACAGTCGTGACTCGTCTCGACAAAATCGAAACCTCGGACAACTTCCGCGTGCCGACTGCTCTTGGTGAGTTTGACCGAGTTATCGGCGGTGGGCTTGTCGCGGGTGCGTCGCTGCTGCTGGGTGGCGATCCCGGGATCGGGAAATCGACGTTGTTGCTGCAGACAGCCGGAAGTTTGGCATTGAACGGTCAGTCGGTGCTATATGTCTCGGGCGAGGAATCGGCTGAGCAGATAAAGAATCGCGCAGATCGGCTCGGGATAATGTCTGACAGAGTGACTGTCGCCACAACTACGGAGATGCATGAAATCAAGGCTATCATCGATCGGGAATATCATTCGTTTGTGATTATAGACTCGATCCAGACATTGCGTTCGCGGGAATACGAGTCATCGCCGGGAACCGTGACCCAGATACGCGAATGTGTAGCCGTGCTACAGGACATCTGCTCCGCGAGAGGCATGTGCCTGCTGCTCATTGGACATATTACCAAAGAAGGCGCAATAGCCGGTCCGAAAGTCCTCGAGCATATGGTTGATGTGGTTTTGTATTTTGAAGGCGAGAAGAATCATCTCTATCGGATTCTGCGCGCAGAGAAGAATCGGTTCGGATCGACTTCAGAGATCGGTATCTTCACAATCGGTGGCGCCGGCCTTGAGCCTGTCGCAAATCCATCACAACTTTTCTTGTCGGAGCGCACCGGCGGCATTTCCGGTCAGGCAATCGTCTGCTCAGTCGAGGGCGCTCGACCGATTCTCTTCGAAATTCAGGCGTTGGTTGCGGATTCATCGTACGGAGTTTCTCAGCGAGTGTCATCCGGCTTTGACCAGAAGCGATTGAGTCTGTTGCTTGCGATCCTCGAAAAGAAGCAGGGATTTCGCCTTGCGGGCAAGGATGTGTTCGTCAATCTGGCTGGAGGATTGCGAATCGATGAGCCTGCAATCGATCTTGGAGTGATGAGCGCAATAGTGTCGAGCCATCAGGATACGCCGGTGAGAAGCGATTCTGTGCTGGTCGGCGAGGTCGGACTGGGCGGGGAGATACGGTCCGTTCCGAAGCTTGAAGCGAGAATCAAGGAGGCGATTAATCTCGGTTTCTCAAGAATTGTCGTCCCCAATCGAGGGCTGGGTGATTTGAAAAGCAAGTCGGGAATCAAGATAGTGCCTGTGTCGACACTCGACGAGGCATTCAGAGCTGCATTAGAATAGAGCAGGAGGGTACTGTGGCCAAAACATTGATCAAACCAGACGGGTTCATGGTTCCACTGCCTGCGACCCTGCTCTCCTGTCAGAAGCCGGGGGAGACACCTAACATCATCACGTTGTCATGGGTCGGTGTGCTTTGCAGCGAACCACCGCTGATCGGAGTCGGTATCAGGCCCGGCAGATATTCTTACGGCATTGTGAAGGAGACCGGTGAGTTTGTTATCAATGTGCCAAATGAAGATCAGGTGGCTGCGTCAGATTATTGCGGGCATGTTTCCGGCCGCAAGAAGGATAAATTCGCGGAGTGTTCGTTAACAGCGGAAAAGGGTAGTGTCGTTTCGGCGCCGATCATCAAGGAATGCCCCATTAATATCGAGTGCAGAGTGACTCAGTCGATTGTGCTCGGATCGCATGAGCTTTTTATCGGCGAGATAGTCGCAATACAGGTAGATGAGAATTGTCTCAACGACAAAGGTCATGTCGATATCGGCAAAGTGAAACCATTTGTGTATATCCCCGGTTCGAGTGAGTATGTCGGTGGATTTGACAACCTTCTCGGCAGGAGTGGGTTTGCAGCAAAGAAGCGAACGATGCAATAGTGCATCGTTGTTGCGATATTAGATCGCAATTAGTGGAAACAAAGTGAGGCGAAAAGTGAGTGGAGCGAAAAGTTGGCACAGACTACTTGAATATCGAGATTGGATATTCGGAGTGATAGCGGCCGCAGCGGCAGTAATTGGCGTATGGAGTTACTTGCAGCAGCCGGAATTGAGATGGCGACACATTGAAACCACTGAACATATGACAGAATCGGGAGATCGCGGACAATATACACTGTTAATCGCCAACAAGGGGTTACGTGATGCCTTTAATGTAACGTTCGTGGCGAGTCTGGAATATGGTCAGTTAGACTCAGCCAATTTCAATCTCGGACTTTCTGATACCCAGTCAGTGGTACTAGGGCAAACTGACATTGAGATCGGACTCTCGCGAATACCCAAAGGAAGCGCATCAGAGATCTACGTTTTCGCCAGTTCGCAGGATAGTCTGCCGAGAGAATTGGAAGTTATCAAGCTAATAGGTGATGAAGTGCAGGGCGAAGAGTGGGCTCCAGTAACCAGAGTGTGGAAAGCGGTCTATTCAGGAGTTGTTCTTCTTCTACTACTACTGTGTATCATCAACATTCGCCGATTGCGATTCCCGAAAGTGCGGTCAGGCGGCTATGAATCAAGTATGACGGATATTGTAACGCAAGACGCTTTGGATGAAATCAAGACAATAGGGGCATTTGAATTAAAGGCTGATACAGAGGATAGCAGTTATGAATGGAAGACTGAGCATTTAGCTGGCCTTGAGTGGCTCCAGAATAGAATTAAGAATGCCAAGAAGCAGATTTCGATTGTATCGTACTCTTTTGTGTCACTTGAGACCCAGCTTGAGCAAGCTCTCGAGGAATATCTTCAGAAAGACAGTACTTGTCGTTTGCGCATTCTCCTTCTGCAACCGCATTCTCCTAGTTTCGTACAGAAGACACTACTGGAGTCATTCGATCGCCAGGCAGAGTTATTTACGCCGAGTCAATGGAACAAAGCCGCTATGGAATTGCGAAAGTTGCATGCCCATGATCTAACCCAGACGTTCTCGATTGTTAAGAGATGGTCCAATAAGTACGGTGCCGAAAGGGTAAAGTGCAGAACGTACTTTGATACGCCGTTATTTGCAGGTTTCCTCTTTGATGATGATGCATTTTGTCTTTCGTCTTACTTCCTCGATCCGGTGATGCGTGGGTTCCACAGTCGACGACTTTGCGTGGAAAGCTGCGGCAATTCCGATGATCTGCAAGTTCTGCGGAAGATCTTTCAGAACTGGTTCACTGTTAAGTTTGCGATGGGGGGCGAAGCCGGTTGAAATCTATCTCGATCAACTGGGTAAGGAGAAGTCAACATATGTACGCCATAGCCAGATCTTACAATGCGCCTCGCTTGCGAGGCTTAATCAAGAGACTTGACAGTAGTGATCGGTTTACGGCGATTGTTGTTGTAGTCGATAGCGATCGGGACTCAACTGGGACTGCAGACAGTGTTTCAGCTATGCGGACACGCACATCCATACGAACAGTCCTTCTGGAGAACTATGGATGGTCCAGAGCCTTGAATGCCGGTATTGATGCCTTGCCACGTCAGCAGCACGAGAATGAGCTTGTCATGATGATATCTAATGAGGTCGCAATCACGATACCTCAAATCGATGCGCTTGCTGAGAAGGCATCCTCGAAAGATGCTTCCTGTAGTTACGTACACTTTAAAGGGCGGTCAGAACCGACTTATTTTGTTCCCAGAAACACGTGCGCAGTGTGGAGGAGAGGTGTTTTTGAAAGAGTGGGACTTTTTGACGAAAGGTTTGATCACAAGACTGGCATGGAGGACTACGAGCTGGTTTTGCGATCGTATAGAGATGCATCACTGCTTCCTTTTCTGGCCGCGAGAGGCGTTCCTCTTCGGCTTCCGGAGACTCTTAATCTTGCTGAGAAGCTAGATTGGGAAAGCCGCGGGTTGCTCTGGATCAACTCGCTGTATAGCGAGCATGTTGTATCAGCGATCGAGGCGCACCTTGCTTCGCAGTTTATATAGGAAGGGATTTGAAATCTGCCTCTGGCTGATGGTTTTGATCGTTCTTATAAGCGCGATCCTGATCTTAGATTACAACGTACAATGAACTTCTTCGCAAGCACAGTCACTACCCTCGCATCAAAAGTACTCACAATATTATTCGGCACACTCACCGGAGTGCTTACGGCGCGAGCGCTCGGACCATCGGGGCGCGGTACTCTGTCTGTTATCCTCTCGACAGTTTTGATCGGCGTCATATTCGGTGAGTTTGGCTTGATCGAGGCCAACGCATACATGGCGGCGGGAGACCGACGCAAATCGGCCAAGTTGACTGTCAACAGCCTCTGGAGCTCTATGGGATTTGGAACATTGACCGGCTGCGTGATCGTAGCGCTCTATTTGATTTCGCCGGACATTTTCGAAGCAATTCCATTGAGTCTTATGATTGTCGGACTGATATCTGTTCCGTTCGTGATGCTGGGATTGATGCTGCAGCGCATATATCTGGGGCAGAATCGAATTGTGCAGTTCAACGCCTATGATCTCATTAGTAAGCTGCTGGTATTGATACTGACTTTTGTCGGACTCTATCTTCTGCATGTGACACTTTCAACCTATCTAATGATTTACGCGGCCATATTTTGTTTTTCGGGAGTGATATTCTTTCTGGGGCAGAGAGTGAGCCTCTCAACGATTATGAGACCCGATCTCGGTGTGCTCAAAGAATCGCTTCGATATGGATTCCGTGCGTACATAGCGGTGTCACTGCCGTTTGTTCTCTCTCGACTTGGACTTTACTTCGTGAACGCACAACTCGGAGCGACCGAAGCGGGGCAATACTCCGTTGCGATGCAGGCCAATGATTTGTTTCTGATCGTACCTGGCGTCATCGGCACTCTGCTTTTCTCCAGAGTGGCAGCCGACCAGAAGACTCATACACTGACTCTTAAGAGCTTCAGATTCATGCTGATGGTTATGCTGCCCATTTTCATACTGGGGCAAATCTTCACACGAGAGCTGGTGCTGTTGCTTTTTGGTGCTGACTTTTTGCCCGCAGTGCTTCTTATGCGAATCCTGTTCATCGGCGGATTCGCAACTGGTCTCGGGGTCATATTCTTGAATGATCTGGCAGGCAGAGGTTATCCTCTGTTCATAGTCCTGATGTGGCTTCCATTGTGCGCGATAAACGTAATCCTGAACCTGGTACTGATGAATCTGTGGGGCACCGCCGGCGCAGCAGCATCGCTGGCGGTTACGTATGTATTGGGATTCATAGCTGCGGTGCTCTATTTCAGATATTACGTCAAGGTCAGAGGTTGGAGCGGTTTCCTGCCGAGGCCGGGTGATTTCACTGACCTGATTCAATCCTGTAAGACCGCTGTGGCTGGCCTGACCGGCAGAGGTGAGACTAGACAGTGATGAGTAAGACACGATTTAGGATATAAGAGGCAGGTTTCGGGCAAACTTACACAGCCAGTCGCCTGCACAGCCACCGACCGCGTTTATTATTTGCCTGTTTTACGAAAATGTGATTGCCTTGGATCACCTTTGTATATATTATCGATTCGAGAACATCCACAGGAGAAGATGGTGATCCAAAGAAATCTGTTGCCGGTTAATAAGATAATCTGCGGGAATTGCGAAGAAGTCTTGAAGGGATTCCCTGAGGACTCGGTGGATCTTATCGTTACATCTCCACCGTACGCCGATAGCAGGAACAGTACATATGGCGGCATACATCCTGATGAGTATGTGGACTGGTTTTTGCCCAAGGCAGTTGAATTCCATCGTGTTCTAAAACCTACGGGAACATTCATATTGAACATCAAGGAGAAGGCCGTCCGTGGAGAGCGCCACACTTATGTATTACAGTTGATACTCCGGCTCCGCGAAGAGGGTTGGCTTTGGACGGAGGAATTCGTGTGGTACAAGAAGAACTGCTATCCAGGCAAATGGCCGAACAGATTTAGGGATGCATGGGAACGATGCCTTCAATTCAATAAGCAGAAGAAATTCGCCATGTATCAAGATGAGGTTATGGTGCCGATGGGAGAATGGGCCAAATCGCGGCTCAAGAACCTCAGCGAAACCGACAAAATCCGGGATGAGTCAAGGGTCGGTAGCGGTTTTGGCAAGAATATTTCCAATTGGCTCCGGAGAGATAAGGCTTATCCATCAAATGTCTTGCATTTGGCCACCGAATGTTCTAACAAGAATCACAGCGCGGCATTTCCCTTGTCGCTGCCAGAGTGGTTCATTAAGCTCTTCACCAAGAGAGGCGACCTCGTGCTTGATCCCTTTAATGGATCGGGGACTTCTGCCATTGCCGCCAGGAAGCTGGGGCGGAAGTATATCGGCGTGGATTCGAACCTCGAGTACTGCTTAATGGCCGAGAGGCTTCTGAAGAGCGAAGACAGGCAGGTAGTCATATGGAACAACTGAGTTTGAAGGATGTAGAGAAATTTGTTAGCACGGAAATCGTCACCTTTCACAAGAACAAACTTGAGATTTTGAAGCGGAAAAAACTTCAGAAGCTTCTAAGAGATAAGAATCCGTATCTCTTCAAGGCCAAGAACATTCTCATCGCCTCGGACTTGGTTACCAACATAATGGATGCTTACCTGTATGCTTCTGAGGAGAAACTCTTCGGTGATTTTCTGGAGGAACTGGCGATTTTTGTTGCCGGAAAGACATACGGGGGAAGAAAGTCATCGGCAACTGGCATTGACCTAGAGTTTGAGAAGTGTGGTAGACATTATCTGGTTTCAGTGAAATCTGGACCCAATTGGGGAAACAGCTCTCAACAGAAGAAGCAACAGACTGACTTTCAGAAGGCAGTCGGAGTACTCAAGCAGTCCCGATCTGAAGCTATGGTCGAACCAGTTCTGGGAATCTGCTATGGCAAGTCTAAGACGAAGCATCTAAGAGGTTACACAAAGGTCATGGGACAGCTCTTCTGGAATCTTCTTGGCGGCAATCCAAATCTGTATACTGACATAATTGAACCGTTAGGTCATGATGCGAAGAAGCACAATGAAGAATTCTTGAAACAAAAGGCAGTCATAATCAACACATTTACAGCGGAATTCCTGAAGGAATTCTGCGGCAGTGGCCAAATATGCTGGGATAAGCTTGTCAAATTCAATAGTGGAAACATGACGGACGATGCTTCCTAACGTGCTGCTGGCCGCGGAGATGGTAAAAACGCCACATTGCAGAATTGTCGGGCACTTGCTTCAGTATACATGCTCACCAAAAGGCATACTTCGCGAACATGGTAATACATTTCAACATAATACATTATGATCCTTCTTCCCGTGCGCGCACGGGTGAAGTGACGACTGCGCATGGGACATTCCCGACGCCGGCGTTTATGCCGGTCGGGACTGCGGGTGCGGTCAAGGCTGTATCCGCCGATGATCTCGAAGCGCTCGGTTTTGATATCATCCTCGGTAACACATATCATCTCTATCTGCGTCCCGGCACCGATGTTATCGAACATGCAAGTGGATTGCACAGATTCAATTCATGGAAGAAATCGATCCTGACCGATTCGGGTGGATTCCAGGTGTTTAGCCTCGGTGAGTTGAGCAAAATCAATGACGAGGGTGTGACGTTCAAATCGCATCTCGATGGGTCATCGCATCTCTTCACGCCGGAAAAAGTCGTCGATATTCAGCGGATACTGCGGTCAGATATCATGATGCCGCTCGATCAATGCGTAAAGTTCCCGACGGAGCACGATGATGCGGCCAAGGCGGTCGATCTGACGCTCGACTGGCTGAAGCGATCTGTTGATGCATGGAGGCCGCTATCAGATAAGCAGGCGCTGTTCGGAATAGTGCAGGGATCAACGTACAAAGACCTTCGAACCATAGCGGCCGAGACCACAGTCGAACTCGAATTGCCCGGTTATGCAGTCGGTGGGCTGTCTGTCGGGGAGCCGAATGATCTGATGCTGGAGCTTGCCGATCACACTGTGCAGTATCTCCCGGAAGATCGACCGCGATATCTGATGGGGCTCGGTACTCCGGTCGAGCTTCTGGAAGCAATCGCCCTCGGCTATGATATGTTCGACTGCGTGCTTCCGACCCGCAACGCGCGCAATGCGACCCTCTTGACCACCAATGGTCGAATGATAATCAAGGCAGCTCGTTATAAGAGAGATTTTCGTCCAATCGATGAAGATTGCGGCTGCCTGACCTGTCGGCAATATCACCGGGCGTATTTGCGCCATCTCTTCAATATCAATGAGCCATCAGCTCTTAGATTATCCACGATACACAATCTCTACTTCACATCGCGCCTGATGCAGGATTCTCGCAAAGCCATTGCTGACGGTCGTTTCGGGGTGTTTCTGGAACAATTCAAAGGCCGCTATGTTAATAACGACAGGTAAAAAGTACTTGACTTTGGCAGACTTAGGGCGAAATTAAGTGGTTTGTCGAAGTAACGGGCTAAACAGCAGGAGGTAGTTTGTGATTCACTTTTTGTCAGGATTCGCCGCTAACCCGGAATCGGGCGGGGGAAATCCGCTTATGCAGATGCTGATATTTTTCGTGCCGATCATTTTGATCATGTACTTCTTCATGATTCGCCCTCAGAAGAAGCGGCAGAAAGAGCATCAGGATCTGTTGGCAGCGCTGAAAACGGGTGACAAGGTAGTCACCAATAGTGGTATGATCGGCACAGTTGTCGGTATTCACGACGATAAGAATAAAGTCGTGCTCAAAGTGGCCGATCAAGTTAAAATAGAGTTTGTAAAAAGTTCAATAGCTGGACTTGTAGAAAACTGATTGAGCAGGTATGGCTGGAAATCTTGTTCGAAAGTATGGTGATCCGGTTCTGAGAGAACCGTGTGAACCGGTAGTGGTATTCGATGAGGAGCTGAAAAGATTTGCGGAGAAGATATTCTCCATTATGAAATCCGCCAATGGCATCGGATTGGCGGCTCCCCAAGTGGGAGATACTCGGCGTATGTTCGTAATTGATTTGTCCTCGCAGACTTTTGACGCTGAGCCGATGGCTTTTGTAAACCCCGAAATAGAGAGCACCGATGGCACAGAGACCGCCGAAGAGGGATGTCTATCATTCCCCGGCCTCTTCTTACAGGTGGTTCGCGCCGAGAAGATTACGGTGAAATTCCAGGATCTGGAAGGGAAGACTCATCGTATCGAAGCGACCGGTCTCGCAGCCCGTGCGATCCAACATGAGAATGATCATCTAAACGGGGTTTTGTTCATCGACCACATACCTTCAGTAGATCGAGAGATCCTGGCCGGCAAGCTCAAGAAGATCAAAGTCGGCTGAGTATGCGTCTGATTTTTTTTGGTAACCCCAAATTTGCTCTGCCCAGCCTCCAGCGATTGGCGTCGTCCCCGCACGAGATAATGTGCGTAGTGACCTCGCCTAACCGCGCTGCGGGACGTGGCAGGAAGCTTCATGTGCCGGAAGTCAAGATTGCGGCCGAACAGTATGGGCTGCCTGTTTTACAGGTAGAAGACTTGACAGATTCCTCCTTTCTGGAGAAACTTGCCCAGTTAGCTGCTGCTCTGTTCGTAGTCGTCGCATTTCGGATCCTTCCGCCGGAATTGTTGGCAATACCGGCGCTCGGTGCGATCAACCTGCACGCTTCACTGCTGCCCAAGTACAGAGGCGCCGCCCCAATCAATCATGCGATAATGGCGGGGGAAACAGAGACCGGTGTCACGACCTTCCAGATAAAACAAAAGGTTGATACAGGAGGGATTCTCGTACAGCGAAAAGAGAGAATTCTCCCCGATGACACTTACGACAGTCTGTATGACAGACTGAGTCTTCTGGGGGCTGATGTTTTGCTCGAAACAGTCAATGGCCTTGAAAAAGGCATTCTTGAACCGGCGGAGCAGAATCCTGCTCTTGCGTCAAAAGCGCCGAAAATCAAACCGGAACAGGGAGAGATCGACTGGTCGCAGTCCGCTGAGTCCATCAACAACCGTATCAGAGGATTCTGCTCCAAACCGGGAGCTTATACCTTTCGAAACGGAAGCAAGCTGAAGATATTGCGAAGTGAAGTCTTGCATGCCGCGAAGAATTCTCCGGAGGACGGAAGCTTGGTTATGGAAAGCGGTGTGGACGGTCTCGTGGTCGCGACTGGCGATGGCTGGTTGAGACTCCACGAAGTCCAGCCGGCGGGCAAGAAGCGAATGAAGGCTGAAGATTACCTCAGGGGTTATCCACCAGTATCCGGCGAAGCGCTCGGATAATCAGACGCTCCGATCACGCAGAGAGGAGCAGAATTTGAAGCAAGAGATTGTAATTAACTGTGCACAGCACGAAACCCGGATAGCTATTCTGGAGAACGACAAGCTTGTCGAACTCCTGGTTGAGCGACCGGGGGATCAACGAAATGTAGGGGCTATCCACAAGGGGAGGGTGACGGCAGTTCTGCCGGGCATGCAGGCGGCATTTCTTGATTTGGGACTCGATCGCACGTCGTTCCTGCATATCTCCGATGTCGGCACCGACTCGTCGGCACGCAGGTATGATTTTGATTATGATGATGACGAGAATGAGACCGAAAGCGACATAATCCGCAAGACGAGCCGTCAGAATCCCATCGAGAAGCTAATCCATCAGGATCAGGAGATTCTGGTTCAAGTAATCAAGGAGCCACTGGGCGACAAGGGGGCGCGCGTCAGCACGGCCATAAGTCTGCCCGGGAGATTCCTGGTGCTCGTTCCGAACGAGAAGCACATCCGTGTGTCGAAGAGAATATCGAACTGGGCGGAGCGCAAGAGGCTGCGCCGGATGCTTTTCGATCTTCGCCCCGAAGGTTTCGGATTCATTGTCCGCACGGAGGGTGAAGGCAAGACTGAGAGAGACTTCAGAAGAGATATAAAGCGGCTTGTCAAGATCTGGGACCGTATCAGGAAGTCCGCCGACCGCAAGAGCGCGCCCGCGCTCCTGCACCGCGATGCCGGTATAACAACCAGTATAGTGCGGGATTTCTTCACAGAGGACACGGAACGCGTAATAGTCGACTCACGTGATATTTACAAAGAAGTGATCGCATTCGTGAAAATGGTAGCTCCCGGTCTCAGGGACAAAGTCGAGCTGTACAAAGGTGATGTCCCCATATTCGATCTCTATGGTATCGAAGATGAGATCGATCGAACGCTCAATCGCAAGGTATGGATTAGAAAGGGCTCATTCATCGTCATTGATCAGACTGAGGCGCTCTGGGCTATCGACGTCAACACCGGCCGATTTGTAGGCCGAAAGGCCCAGGAACAGACGATTCTACTGACGAACCTTGAGGCAGCAAGAGAGATAGCTCGCCAGATCAGGTTGAGGGATCTTGGCGGACTGATCATAATCGACTTCATCGATATGTATAGTCGCGAAAACCGTCGCAGGCTCTTCGAGGAGTTCAAGTCGCACTTCAGGAATGACCGCGCGAAGAATGCAATCAGTCCGGTGTCGGACTACGGTCTCATCGAAATGACTCGCGAAAGAACGCGCCCGTCCCTGATTCAGACTTTTTCCGAGCCCTGTCCGACCTGCAACGGCTTCGGACGAGTATTGTCCAAGGACACAATTGCAACGAAGATTGATCGCTGGTTCCAGCGCGCGCGAGCAGGCACGCGGACTCGCAAATTCCAGTTGATAGTTCATCCTGAGGTCGCAAAGCATCTTCGCGCTCGCGAATCGAACAGTCTCAAGAGGATTTTAATGCAACTCAGATTCAAGATTGAGATTATTGAAGATGATTCTCTTAGACCGGAGAACTACAAAGTGATTTCTCTCGATGATAATGTAGAGGTCACTGATCTGTATAAGACGAAGGCTGAAGTTAAATGATATGTTGACCAGAAATTGCAGAAGAAAAGTCCCGCCGTAGCTGACGGGGCTTTTTGTACGAGGAGTTTATTCTGTCAAACGATCAATAGCTGCCGTATAGCTGATCGCGATAGTCCTTCACATTACTCGCATCCTGCAGTTTTCCGAACCACTGTTGGTAGTCCTGCTGCCGAATCGTGCCGATCATCCGCTGTTTTATTGTATCTTGTTCACTAGCGAAATCCTGCAGGTTTGCTGCCTGCCTATCGAGGAACTTGACGACCGCGGCTCCTTTACCGGTCATAATTGGACCGCTGATCGGGTTGTCGGAGCTGAGCTTGAAAGCTGCACCGAGGAAATTAGGATCGCGTCCCAGCTTTCGTATTGTTCCTTTACGGGAAATCATCTCTGTGACGTCGTACTCCGCTACCAGCTGCTCAGAAGCTTCCTCGAGTGAGGTTCCTTCCATCACGAGATCGTAGATTCCACTTGCTTTGGCGAACGCTCGAGCCATCAACTTCTTCTGAGTGAGGTCTGAGGATGCTCTACCGAAGCTCTCATCGATTCCCCTCACGCCCTCCGGCCTGTATGTCTCCACTTGTGCCACGACTATTCCAGTGGCATCCTCAATAGCATGTGATATTGCGCCGGCATCGTTTGAGAAAGCGAACTCATTAGCTTTCGGTACCTGCCCCATTGCACCGGCATTGTTACCTTTGGGGAACGGGCCGGTGTTGAGAACTTCATAACCGAGATCATTCGCCGTCTGCTCAAATCCGGATGAGTTGGCTTCTTCGATGAAACTCTGTGCGAGGTTCTGCATATCAGACACAGTCTGTCCCGATGGCTTGAACTTTATCAAGATGTGGCTAGCCCTGATTTCCTTGTTTCCATCCTGCTCGCGCTCACCGGTCTTCATTATCAGATGCCATCCGAACTGAGTCTCAACTGGTTCCGAGACATCACCCGAATCCGCGAGTGCGAATGCCGCATCTTCGAATTCTTTGACCATCTTCCCTGTACCGAACCAACCGAGATCCCCACCTTGCTGAGCCGAACCATCCTCCGAGAGATTCATAGCCAACTCTGCAAAATCGACACTGTCCCTGATCTCCTGTGCAATGCTCTCGATCTGTTGCTTGATGCCGAGACTGTCACTTGCAGTCGGATCTTTCTTGAACTCTACATATCTGAGCTTGGCCTCAGCAGGCTTGAAATAGCGGTCTAAGTGGTTTTTGTAATACTCGAGGACTTCCGCAGTGTCGTTGACGATTTCCGGATCGCGCATGTTGTCTTTCATGACAAGGGCATATTCGAATTTCATCAGTTCTTTTGTATCGATGAATTCCTCTTTCAGGTCCTCGCCGGTCACGCGCGCAGCAGTCACGGCCAATTCCTGTAACTTCACGCTCATTATGTCATTTCGCGCGACATTCTCGACCTCAATCCAGAACTGCACATATCGAGGATCCTGCATGGTCGATAGATATTTCTGATAATCAAAGCCTCCCGCTTCACTCTGGAACTCAGGATGCCGTTGCAGGAATTGTGGCGGGAACCGCTTGAGATGTTCGGCTAACTCGACGTTGGTGATATTCAGTTTCAACTCATTGAACTTCTGTTGGTATATGAGATCGGTCACCATATCGCTCCACGCTCTGTTTCTGATATCAATCATTTCGGATTGACTGATCTCGCGTTGGGATGACTGTGATGCCTGCTGATAGTAGTTGTCGACTATTTGCCCGTAAGCCTTATAATCAATATCTTCACCATTGATCTCTCCGATTATACCCTTCTCACCTTTGGACCTGGTGATATCGGCTCCCCAGGCGAAGATGATCGTCCCGACGAAGGCGGCGATGACTATGTATAGAAAAGCTTTACTAAATTTCCGAAAATTCTGCAACATACCTGCCAAACTCCTCTAAGTGATGATATGGTAACAACACAAGCCAGTAATATATACATATCATCGGCAGAACCACAAGTCTTTTTTGTCGAGAAGTGCGTGCAACCTTGACTTATCGCAAATGTTATAATATGGTTGACACGTGCGGTATGTTTCCCATAACCTTAAGAATTATGCAGCAATTTGCCAGTCACCCACAGAGAGCAGTCATCGTCGCACTCATTGTATTTGCCATAACCATTCCCTGTATTGCCAATGGAGACAATTACTTATGGCCATTGCCGGCATCCAGAGAATTGACTTCAGGATTTTGCCAATGGCGGTCCGGGCACTGGCATTCGGGCATAGATATCAGAACCTTCGGCAAAACCGGCTACAAAGTCAGCGCAATAGCTGGCGGGCATGTCTGGCGGGTGCGGACCGGGTGGCGAGGATATGGAAAATCACTCTATCTGAAGCTCGATGATGGCCGAATCGCCGTATATGCTCACCTGGAGAAATTCACCCCTGAGATCGATCGCTATGTCCAGGAGCAGCAACTGGCTCAGCGGCGTTATCAGGTCGACCTGTACCCGCTTGAGGGGAGATTCCGATTCAAGGCGGGTGAGACTGTTGCAGTGTCGGGCAAATCTGGTGGAGCCGCCCCGCACCTTCACTTCGAAATTCGCGCGCGTGACGAGAATCCGCTCTCACCGCTGACATTCTACCCTGATTTGGTGGACGATCTCTCGCCTGTCATTCGCAAGATATCCTTTCGATCTCTGTCACCGACGCAGAGCAGAGTGGATGGGCATACAGGAGTGACGGAAGTGCCGCTATTGCGCGGTAAGGGGAATCTCACGTCGAGCGACACGTGTACTGTCTACGGTCCCGTAGGCGTGGAGATTGATTGCGTAGACAAGCGCTCAAACACCAGCAGAAGTTATGCAGTATCGCGGATAGAGATGTTCGTCGATAGCTACGAGACCGCTCTCTTTGTCACAAATTATGACACGCTGTCATTCGATCGATGGGGCGAGGTCAATCTTGAGTTGAACTACACACGGTCGCTCAAGGGCGACAACTTTGTTCATAACCTATATCAATTCTCAGGTACAAATCCGCCGCTGGTCAATGATCATACGTGGAACAAGGGGTGGATCGAGGCAGGCGCGTCAGAAAACGGAATCGGTATCGGGCCGGGTGTTCACACGCTCTTGTTCAGAGTCTATGATCAATCAGGCAATGTCTCCCGTGCGAGTGTTATTATCGATTTGAGATGCCCACCTGCTTTTGACGGCCACTCTGAAGTGGCTGGCAGCCTGTGTAGTGACCATTCAAATGTCGTACGACATGAGGTGGCATTACTTGATCAGGCCACCGGTACCTTCGCTCCGTATCTTCCCGGTGAAAATGCATCGGCGTTCGGTGATTATATAGACGGGGACATAAACCTCCTTGCTCAGTTTCGCGATCTCACTCAACGACTTGTACTGTATTCGATCTTCACCGACGACGGTGCCAGGTTCGATCACCTTGTGAGAGTCTCCGAGACAGGAGTTCCGATCCCAGCTCCCACAGCAGGGCTTGGGGCAGATGTGCTGTCTCCGTCTCGGCTTGAATCACGCTACGACCCGCTCCAGCTCGACACCAGGAAACTTGCGGATTTCTGGGATGCAAAGAGCCGCACGGCTCGCAGTGTCTGCTTTGTACTGCCCGTAATGTTTGATACAGCGGACTCGTTGGTTCTGGTCGATCCCTCTGAAATATCGATTCCTGAGACGTTCTTTGGTCAATATGGCACACCGATAGTCGCGGGTGGCAACGGATCATCCGCTCATAATGTGAAATTCCCGGGAGCAGAGTTTATTCTGGAGAAAGGCGATCTCCTTGGAGCGAGCGCTGTCAGAGTAGACACTGCAACGATATCGGTTACGGACTATGGGATGGCGAAGGCAATAATTCTCGGACCGGCTGATTTGCTTCTTAATGACTGGATCGATATTGGCGTACCTTCCGTGGAATGCGAAAGTGCGGCGCGATGCCATCTCTACAGTGTCACCGAAGATGGGGGAGTCTCATTCGTATCGAGCAGTCTCGACAGCAATTCAGTCCTCCACGCAAAGGTCTCCAGGCTTGTATCTTATGCGGTTCTTAGCGATACGGTTGGACCGAGAATCTGGCAAGTGACTCCGGGTGATGGAGGGAGAGTCAACAGCTCGAGGCCTAAGATCAGCTTCAAGCTCGATGATGCACTGTCAGGCATCGAGGACGACACCTCAATCGAGATTACTGTAGACGGCATCTGGGCGATTCCTGAATACGATACGGCTTCCAAATGGATGGTTACATATTCCAGCCAAGACCTCGATCCCGGCAACCACGTACTGCGTATACACGTCCGCGACCGAGCGGGTAATGAGACAGCATATTCGTCGAGCTTTCGCTATGTCAAGGGGAGTGGCCAGAGATAGTAATTGAAATTATCCAAGAAACTGCTTAATATTCTGCGGCTGGTTGAAGAAACTATAGGTTAGGCTTGAGATGCTTCCGATCAAGGATGACATACTAACACAGCACAAACCTGTGGTTACGATGGTGTGCGCATCCGGAGCGATTGCCGGAGTGCCGGGATCTGAGGGTGGTGGTGGCGTGGTTTGCGCATATAGGCGGGTTCATTTTCGGAGTCGTCGTATTCATATTGTTTGTGAAGAGGGCTCCACATGTGTACTATAAAGAATGATGGGTTTTGACGTATGATCAAGTTTCTGAATCTGCAAATCGGTGTTGTGCTCATGGCTGTTCTTTTTGCCATGCCGGCGCCCGGCCAGACATCGGATCAATACATGCAGCTCGCCGACTCACTCCTGAAG
This sequence comes from Candidatus Zixiibacteriota bacterium, assembly GCA_018820315.1. Lineage (NCBI taxonomy): Bacteria > Pseudomonadati > Candidatus Zixiibacteriota > Candidatus Zixiibacteriota bacterium. The sequence continues at coordinate 66,458 of JAHJOQ010000073.1, forward strand.
GTGAAAGATCTCGCTGGCTCCGCAGATGCTCTCCGAGAGGCCTACAGCGCAGACGAAGGGAATTTCGATGCCATGCGGAAGCTGGTCGGAATTTCGATCAGGTTAGGCGAGTTTGAGATGGCGAGACAAGCACTGGAGCTCTTGATAGAGTATCAGGAGATGGATGCCAACTCATATCTGGAAGCTGGACGTCTCGCTTGGTTGGCGAGAGAATTCGACATCGCCAATCAGTATATTGATCTTGCTGAGCTTGTAGCGGTGTTGCCAAACGAGAAAATACCTGCCTATCGGTCTATAGTCTACCGTGGAACAGGACGGCTCGCCGAAGCGGAGAGCCTGCTGGTTGCTGCGCAGAAGCAATTTCCGAAGAGCACCCTGATTCTGTCAAATCTCGGCCTGGCAGTGGCATTGCAGAGAGGACCGGAGGAGGGATTCAAGTATGTACAGCGCGCATACGAAATAGACTCGACTGATGTTTACACTCTGAGTTCATTGGCAAGTCTCTATCTCGCAGAAGGCGATGTTGAGAAGGCGCGATCTCTGTTTGAGAAGGCGCTGAAATACGATCCACAGAATTTCTTCACCAAGTCAAGCTTTGAGAATCTGGACAACACCGCTAAGGAGATGCAGATTCCGGTGTTGATGCAGAAGGGTGTGACCTATTTCGACAAATCTCTCTATACACGAGCACGTAATGCTTTTAAGGATGTTATTGCGCTCGATTCGACTTTCGTGGAAGCATACATGAATCTCGGATTCACGCTCAACCTCCTCGGGGAGCCGCGTAACGCCATAGTTGCGTTCGAGAAGGGAGCTGCTATCGACAGCAGCATGGCTCCGTTATACATCGGCTGGGGAAATGCACTCGCCGGAATCGGAAAGCTCGATAGCGCAATAGTGATGTACAACAGGGCTATCGCATTGGATGCATCACTTCCGGAGGCACATGAAGCGCTAAAGACAGTCAAAGAGCTCAAGGATCAGATGTCCGGAGATAAAGAATGAGCACAGCAGATTTTATCCATCTCCACAATCATACGCAATATTCGCTTCTCGACGGGGCTTGCCGCATTGACCCATTCCTTGAACTTGCCCACGACATGAAAATGCCTGCCCTGGCTATCACTGATCACGGAAATATGTTCGGAGCGATAGAATTCTATAAGAAGGCGAGAAAAAGGGGCATCAAGCCGATAATCGGGTGCGAGATTTACGTAGCCCCGAAAAGTCACACGCACAAGGAGCCGATAGCGGGCAAACCGAGCGCTGGATACCATATGCTTCTTCTCGCCAGGAACGAAACAGGTTACAAGAATCTGATGAAGCTCGTTTCTGCCGGTTATCTGGAAGGTTTCTACCATAGACCGCGCGTAGACAAGAAGCTCCTGAAGGAACATGCCGAAGGATTGATTGCAACCTCAGCCTGCATGAAGGGCGAGATTCCCTGGCTTTTGTTAGCGAATGATGATGTCGAGGCAGCTCGCGCTGCCAAGAAATTCACAGACATTTTCGGCGAAGGCAACTTCTATCTTGAAATACAGAATCACGGCATACCAAAGGAGGACGAGGCCAGGTCCAAGGTGTTGGCGCTTGCTAAGCGGATCGGCCTTCCAATTGTCGCCACAAATGACTGCCACTATCTGCATCAGAAAGACTCAAGTGCGCACGACGCCCTCCTGTGCATCCAGACCGGCAAGTTCATCTCCGACTCCGACAGGATGAGATACAACACTGACCAGATTTATGTGAAGACACCTGCGGAAATGAAGGAACTGTTCGCCGATTATCCGGATGCTATCGAGAACACGCTGAGGATTGCAGAGATGTGCAATCTCGATATCGAACTTGGCAAGAATCATCTGCCCGCGTTTCCATTGCCGGAGGGGCACAGCAATCTGGATGATTATCTACGGCTACTGGCCGAGGATGGATTGAAACAGCGGTACTCGGAGATAACTGACGAACACAGAAAGAGACTTGACTTCGAACTTGATGTGATAATCAAGATGGGATACTCCGGCTACTTCCTCATCGTCAAAGACTTCATCGATCAGGCCCGGAGGCTGGGTGTCCGTGTAGGTCCTGGAAGAGGCTCCGCAGCAGGTTCAATTGTCTCATACTGTCTCGGAATCGTAAATCTCGATCCGCTGAAGTACGGGCTTCTTTTCGAGCGGTTCCTTAATCCTGAGAGAATTTCGCTCCCGGATATCGACATAGACTTTGCTGATCGAGGGCGGGAGAGGATTATCGATTATGTTATTGACAAGTACGGCAAAGCCAATGTGTGCCAGATTATTACATTCGGGACTATGGCAGCTCGTCAGTCGATCAGAGATGTCGGACGAGTTATGCAGGTGCCGTACAGCGAAATCGATCGCATCGCGAAGTTGATTCCCTCCGGACCGGGCCAGACTATATCCGGAGCGCTTTCGACAGAACCGGAATTGAAGAAGCTCGCCAAAGGAGATGAGGAGTCGCGCAAGCTACTGGAATTCTCTCAAACTCTTGAAGGTTTGGCTCGGCACGCATCGACGCATGCAGCGGGAGTAGTTATAGCTCCCAAGGCGCTCACAGAGTTCGTTCCGCTTTTCCGGGCGCCGAAAGGCGAAGAGACAACGACACAATACGACATGAAGTGTATCGAAGAGATCGGTCTTCTGAAGATGGATTTTCTGGGATTGCGGACGCTGACGGTTATTGATGACGCTATCGCAATGATCAAAGAGAATCACGGCATTGAGATTGATCTTGAAAAGATACCTCTGGACGACGAGCGCGTATTCGAACTATTCTGCGGTGGCCATACTGTCGGCATATTCCAGTTTGAATCGAGCGGAATGCAGGACTACCTGAGGAAGCTCGGTCCCGAGAATCTTGGCGATCTGATTGCAATGAACGCGCTTTATCGACCCGGTCCCCTTGATGCCGGCACTATTGATGATTACATAAAGCGGAAGCACGGCGAGGAGGAGGTGATCTACGATCATCCGAAGCTCGAACCGATTCTGAAGGAGACATATGGTGTCATCGTCTATCAGGAGCAGGTGATCAAGATTGCCATGGAACTGGCCGGCTTTACAGCCGGACAGGGTGATGTGCTCAGAAAGGCGATGGGAAAGAAAGTCGTCGAGATAATGGAGCAGCAACAGAAGACTTTCCTTGACGGGTGCGCCGCCAACGGTGTCGATCCCAAAGTTGCTGCCGCTGTGTTTCTGCAGATAGAGACGTTCGCCAGATATGGCTTCAATAAATCGCATGCCGCGGGATACTCCTATTTGGCATACCAAACGGCATATTTGAAAGCTCACTATCCGCGCGAGTTCAATGCTGCGTCGCTGACGTCGGAAATGGGCAACACGGATCGAGTGATCATCCTGATCGAGGAGTGCCGGAGGCTTGGAATCCCGGTGCTTCCGCCGGACATAAATAGCTGTGGCGCTCAGTTCACGGTGGACGGTGACAGGATTCGGTTCGGCCTTGGGGCGGTGAAGAATGTGGGACTCGGTGCTATTGAGAAGATCATGGAAGCACGTGAGAAGGATGGAGATTTTGCTTCGATTTTCGACTTCGTCTCGAGGGTGGATATCAAGGCGATGAATCGACGCGTTCTCGAATCGCTGATCAAGGCTGGTGCGTTGGATTCTCTGCCGGGGCACAGGGCGCAATTGCTGGCGGCTGTCGAATCGGTGCTGGCATTCGGTCAGGCGAGACATGCCAGCAAACAACACGAGAATCAGGCGAGCCTGTTTGGCGCCGATGCCGATACAATCGGAGTTGTGGAGCCGGCTCTTCCGGACGAGACCGAATGGGATAACATGACAAAGCTGAGTTTCGAGGAAGAGCTTCTCGGAGAGTATATTTCCGGGCATCCGCTCGACTCCTACAGGACACTGCTGTCTGCCGCTGCCACATGCAATACATTCGAGGCAGAGGACTATCCCGATGATTCGAGCGTGACTATCGGGGGTGTTCTGACGAGAATCAGAGAAAACACAGACAAGAAAGGCAATCGGATGGCCTTTGCTACGCTGAGAGATCTCAGCGGTACAATTGAGATTATCATCTTCTCGGCTCTTTACGCAACTCGGCAGGATATTATCAAAGAGAAATCCCTGGTAATGATATCCGGGAGATTATCGAAGCGCGAGGAAGAAAAACCGAAGATAGTAGCAGACAGGGTCGAGTCTCTTGATACAATCGCGGATGGTGGAGAGTTGACTCTCACACTATTCATTGAAGGTCCTAATTTCAACGGTGGGCGACTTGAATCGATAGAAGAGATTCTCGGCGATTATCCGGGCTCTGCCCAGGTAATACTCGTCCTCGATACCGGAAATGAACACGTGGTCGTGGAAGCTGAAGGGCTGAAAGCATCTGCGAAACCTGGACTTACACGGAGACTTTCGGGGCTTCTCGGCTCCGACAAAGTACGTTGGGAAGCGAGAGCATCAGCGCATAAGAACGGAACTACCGCATAGTCACAGGGTTATAAGCAACGAAATAGGTTGATTTTTGGTGGATTTTGTTTACATTGGTAGACAGTTATTGCCGATGAGAATCAGAGTCTGATACATATAGTCTGGAGATTGAGATGAGGAAGTCTGCAATCGTATTCATGGTTGGAATACTGGTCTTAAGCTTTACAATTTATGCAACAGCGCAGACAGGTTCGAAAGGGCAGGCTCCGAAAGATGAGAATGCTCTCACCTGGCACAAGTACGACAAAGCTCTTGAACTCGCGAAAGAGCAGAACAAGCATGTGATGGTGTTCTTCACAACTACCTGGTGTGGCTACTGCAAGAAGATGAAGAAAACAACATTCACCGATCCCAAAGTTCTTGCTCTCATGACAGGAAAATTTATACTTGCAGTCGTCGACGGTGATTCCAAGAACAAGCTCAATCTGACAGACAAGGAAGGTGAGCCGTTAGTGATGACCGAAAAGCAGCTTTCCCGTGCGTTTGGAGTTAAGGGATATCCTACGACAATATTCCTGAAACCGGACGGTACAACGATAGCCCCGATCTCAGGTTATTGGGCGGCTGATCAATTCGAGATAGCCCTGAGATTTGTCAGCACAGATTCTTACGAAAAGATGTCATTCAAAGACTTCGCCTCTCAGAAGCAGGGATGACGAAGCGTATTCAAAGATGAAAAGAAGATTTTTCTCTACTCTGGCGGGGAGCTTTGCTTCTATCCTTGCCCTGACTTTCGTGTCACTTATTTGTGGTTGTGGAAACAACGGAGAGACATCCGAGACTTCACCAGTTCCGACCGATACGAGTGCCTTATCTGCAGCCTCTGTTCAGGGAGCTGCGGAGTCAATTCCTGACAGCCTCGAAGACGGTGATGACCTTGTATTCAAGTGCATCGACGGTGTCACTTTTTCCCTCTCCGATCTCAGAGGTTACGTTGTGATGATTGATGTCTGGCGGACTGATTGTGATCCATGTATCGAGAGACTCGGGTTTCTTAATGAGTTGCTGGCTGAGCATGGCGACGACAGGTTCAAAATGATCGGCATTTCACTGGATTTGCCAGACGGAGATGTGCTTCGCCGTTTTGTCGATAGACACCGTTTGCCGTATCCAATCGTCGCTGGTGTGGGTCAGTTTACGCTGAGTCCCGATCTGCTTGGCGCGTTGCCGGTGACCTACATTTTCGACAAGAACGGGAAGCTTCAGAGCCGGATCATTGGGAGCTACGAGAAGGAAGTGTACGAAGAACAGATCAGGCTTGTATCAGAAATGGGCTGATCTGGTATTTCGATTATCAGGTTGTATTGCAGAAGAAGAGAAGATATTAACATAAGTCACATTGATGGAGGAACTGATGAAGAGAACAGGCAGAACACAGGCAATTCTTATCGCATTCGTGCTCATGGCATTTCTTGCCGGATCGCTGATTGCAGGTGATGGATGTCCCGCCAGCAAGGCTAAAGCCGAAGCGAGCAGCACCAAATCGACTGATACTAAGTCCGCTCAGGCTGGCTGCGCCAAGACATGTGGCTCGAAAGCCGCGGCCGCCTGCACTCCTGCGGAGAAAAAGGCGTGTGGCGCCAGTTTGGCAACGTCCGATAAGCTCGGCAAGTTGACTCTTGGTGTCGCATACATGACCTGCAATGGCTGTGCGGGCCAAGTCAGCACTGCCCTCAAAGGTGTATCGGGTGTGCAATCTGTGGCCGTAGATTATCGCACCGGCACGGCTGATGTCGAATATGATGCCAAGTTCGTAACCACGGGCGATCTGGTCAGTGCAGTCGAGAAGGCTGGTTATCATGCCCAGGTCGGACCCTATTCTGAGAAGGAACTCATGGAATTTGCCAAAGGCGGCAAGCCGGAAGTATCATCCGTGAGCGCCACTCCGACTGTCAAGGCTGTCACGGCGACGGAGAAGGCTGGTTCTGAATAGAAGATGTATCGCGTGATAATTCGTGAGGGAGCGGGGGAAACCCCGCTCCTTTCTTTGTGTATGATAGTTGGTAGAGTCGTCAAGGCTATTATCGTGCCGAGTGATTTGTGTTGACAGCGAAGCTCTTAGAAAATATCATGAATGCAATGATTGTTAAGTTTGCTACTTGTGTATTCGCCGCACTGTTTCTGTGCTATTGTCCGAATGCAGGTACCTCTGTAGCTGCGAAGTATGCCGGTGATCCTTTCCAGTTGGGTGTCGGTGCGCGAGCAGTCGGTATGGGAGGCGCGCATTCTGCCGCAGTTAATGATGTGACTGCAGGTTTTTGGAATCCTGCCGGCCTTTCATCGATCCCGAACAGACAGGTCATCTTCATGCATTCAGAGACATTCGGATTGCTCCTGAATCATGACTATATCGCGTTTGCCTCACCTCTGAGGTCACAATCCGGTTCGGCAGTCGGGGCAATCAGTCTCACCCGTCTCGGGGGCGGAGGGATCAAACTCACTGAATGGGATTATAAATTCAACCGGCCGAGGGTCGTCAAGGAGAGCGGGCATGCGGATTATCAAGTGATATTTTCATATGCTGCGGGGAGCTCCTCTCGATTCAGGTTTGGGGGATCCGCAAAGATCCTTTATAGGAATATTGCTGATAATAGCGCGTATGGCATCGGTGCGGATCTTGGCGTTCAATGCGAACTTGGCGCGAATATGACGGCTGCACTGATGGTTCGCGACGCATCGACCACACTCTTGTCGTATGATACCGGAACCAAGGAGAGCATCTATCCTACTATGGTGCCTGGCTTCTCGACTCGGCAGACAATGGGTGATTTCAGTATCGTTGCGACTGCAGATGCTGAGGTGAGATTCGAGAATTACCGAGAGGCTGCGCAGTACTGGAGCGGCTCAATCTCGGCCGACACGCATCTCGGATGCGAGATTGGATTTCGCGAGCGCGCGTTCGGACGGATCGGGTCCGACATCGGGAGACTGACCCTCGGATGCGGAATCTCGGTCTCCTCCCTCGAATTCGATCTCGCGTACATGAGACAGACCGATATTGACGACAGCTTTCGAATATCTCTTCTTTACAACATGAAATGATTTTGAAAACGAAAGGACTGCGCTCCAAATGTCAAAGAAAGATCTACTCTTATTACTAGTACTGGCTGTATTTGCCGGATGTAATGGTGGCGCGGACGAGGAACCTGCCAAGGTGTTCGACCTTTCGCGGGAAGTAGCGTGGGTCGATGACACGGTTTTCACCCTTGCCAATCTGAACGAACAGCTTGAGAGAATGGGATGGACCGAGCACGCAGGGCTGAAACGCATCGGTGACACTGCTGATTTCAATTTCAACGCTCTGAATGAGTTGATAACCGAGAGGCTGGTGAGTGGAGTTGCTGAGACTATCTCTGTCGATACGGTTCTCGAAGCTCAGAAGCGAATTCGAGAGCATATGCGCGGATATGTCATGCAACTGATGTACGCGGATGCGATCACCGAGAACGTGACAGTAACTCCCGAAGACGTCGAGAGTTACTATGACTCGAACCAAACGAAATACTTCAAACCAGCAAGCGCGAACGCCGCGCACATTCTGATATCGAACAACCCGTCCTTCTATGTGGAAGAAGGGCACAGTCACTCGGAAATAAGCAAGGATAGCATAGATATTCTTGCGAGGCAGAAGATGTCTGAGGTCCTCGAGAAGCTCGACGATGGCGAATCCTTCGAATATCTCGCTAAAGAGTACTCGCACGATCAGAACTCGGGTCGCAATGGCGGAGCACTGGGGTGGATAGAGAAAGATCAGAGTCCGGCCGAGTTCGACTCTGTGATTTTTGCCATTCCCATCGGTGAAACATCGCCGGCCGTCCGGACTCAGCACGGTTATCATGTGATAAGAGTGTATGAGAGGTCGGATTCCGGCTACACTCCGCTGGATGATCAACTTCGCGCGGCGATTGAGTATCAACTGCTCTCAGAGCAGCACAGGACGGTGGCAGCTGCATTTCTGGACAGTTTGAAGCAGGTCGCAAATGTGAGATTCAATGAGAAGCTTCTCAAAAGGGACGATTCCACTTATAAACCGACTGACTGGCTTGCGACAGTCAATAGTTCCGACACAATATATGTCTATGAGTACTCGAATTATGCTCGCACATACAAGATGAAGAACAGGCTGCCGAAGCTGGATGTTGAGTCGAAGAAGGAGGTGCTCGACGGATTTGTCACCGTGCACATCCTTGGCGTGGAAGCGAAGAAGCGCGGCTATTATGACAGGGAGGATGCTAAACAGGAGCTTGCGGATTATACGTTCCAGCAGGCCAAACACCAGTACCGCCTGAAGGCTGATCCCCCTGTGTGGGAACCGACCGATGAAGAGGCCGAAGCATTCTATGACGCACATTTGGATGACTACTACTCGGAGAGGCCCATATCCGTGCAGCACATCCTCTTCGAGGATTCGATGAAGGCTGAGAAAATCCGCTTGCAGGTAGAGGATGGTGCTGACTTCAAAGAGATGGCGCTCAAGTATTATCCTGGTGAAAGAGAAATCAGGGAGACATTGTTCGATCTTGGTTATATCTCCAAGGACGAGATGCCCATTGAATTCTGGAATGCGGCCTGGTTGCTGTCAGTAGGAGATGTGTCTCGGCCTGTTCGAACCCAATATGGCTTCCATTTGATCAAGATGATAGATCGCAAGGAAATGACCACATTCGATCAGGCAAGTGCCAAAGTCAAACGTCGGATGAAAGACGAGAGGCGGGAGGAATACAAAGAGCGATGGCACAGTGATCTCTTCGCAGGACATCCGATAGTAATCGATAGTGCGCTTGTGCGCGAGTTTGTGTTTCAGGCGCCGGCACAGGTCGAGGGTGGCGCTCCCGCTCCCGATACTGCAGGCTCTAGTCAATAAGTACTGACGCGAAGCGATGAAATCGCTTCGATCAGTGCATCGACGTATGGCTGAGAGGACGGTCTCGCACGGATGCGAGACGGTCGGAGGCTGAACATGAAGCGATTGAAGAGAACGGAGTCGGCTGTTTCATCCAATGTAACCAATGAATCTGGCAGCGGGGGCTGTCCGGATTCTCAGCCGAATATCACCTACCTCAATGAGAGTTTGCGCAAAGCGACTCACCTCTTCGCGCTGGTCATTCCTATCGGGTATCTGTTGACGGACAAGCAGGTCAGTCTGTTGGTTCTCATACCGTTGGCGGCTCTCTTCATTCTATTCGACACCGCTAGACTTCGCGGGTGGTCTCTCTGGCATTTCGTGAGTCGAATCTGGGGGCCATTGATTCGACCTCAGGAGGACTGCAGATACACCGGTGCAAGTTACATCATGTTTTCGACCGTACTGACAGTTGTCATGTTTCCGAAACCGGTCGCCATCTGCGCGCTCTCGTTCATCATAATCGGCGACACGGCCGGAGCCCTGATCGGCAGAAAGTGGGGCAGGCACAGGTTTCGGAACAAATCGTACGAGGGATCATTGGCATTCTTTGTATTTTCACTGATACCTGCACTATACCTTCCCGAATTGCCGTTCTGGCTGATATCAGTCGGTGCTGTTGTAGCCACTGTAACCGAAGCGCTGAGCAGTGAGATCGATGACAACCTTTCTGTGCCGCTGGTGTCGGGTCTTGCCATGCACCTACTGATGAAAATATCAATGTGACGACCTTCTGGAATCGATTTAGTTCTCGTGGTGTTTTCGACTCAGTGATCAATTGCTGATAAAATCCCTTTGGCAGGCAGACAGTTCTTTGTTACTATTCAACCATGCATTTTCTGTCGGGATATTAACAGAGTCTGAAAGGAATTGAAATGAAATACATTGATCTGCGATCTGACACCGTGACCAAGCCTTCTGATGCTATGCGCAAGGCGATGGCCAATGCCGAAGTGGGCGATGACGTTTTCGGCGATGATCCTACAGTCAACCGCCTACAGGACATGATTGCTGAGAGACTCGGTAAGGAGTCAGCGCTCTTTGTGCCGTCCGGGTCAATGGGTAACGCTATCTGTCTGCGTGTCCAGACGTCTCCGGGAGATGAGATCATTATCGAACGGTATGGTCATATAGTCAACTATGAGGTCGCGAATGTTGCTGTGTTCTCCGGTTTGCAGACAAGCATGGTAGACGGCATCAATGGTGTGATTTCGCGCGAGCAGGTCGAACCGCTTTTGAAGGACGAGTCGCTGCACAGCCCCGGTACGAAACTCATTTGTATCGAGAATACTCACAACAGGGCGGGGGGCACGGTGTTTCCACTTCAGGAGATCAAGAAGCTCCGGGAGCTGGCAGATGATCGCGGAATCGGCATGCACCTCGACGGCGCCCGCCTCTGGAATGCTCACATTTCCACCAATATCCCACTTCAAGATTTTGCCAGGCTTGCGGATTCGGTGTCTGTATGTTTTTCGAAAGGGCTTGGCGCGCCGATTGGTTCGTGCGTGGCGGGAACACAAGCATTCATCGACAAGGCAAGGCGGATTCGAAAGATGCTCGGGGGCGGAATGCGACAGGTCGGTGTGCTGGCCGCCGCTGCAATTTATGCGGTCGAAAACAATATCAAACGTCTCGCTGACGACCACGCCAATGCACGATACATTGCGGAGGAACTTGCGAAGGTGGAAGGCATTTCAATCGATCTCGATACAGTGCACACTAACATAGTCATTTTCGATGTCGATGCGACCGGAATGACGGCGTCGGAGATTACTGACAAATGGAAAGCCAAAGGCGTCTTGACTCTGCCGATATCAGCAAGACGGATCAGGTTGGTGACCCATCTCGATGTGTCCTCAGATGATTGCAGGAAAGCCATGGAACTATTCAGAGAGGCGGTCGCGGCATGAGACTGACGGTTATTGGTTGCGCGTCCGGGACGCCATCTGTAAGTCGGGCGCATTCCTGTTACTTGATACACGAAGGTGACCGGGGGTATATGCTCGATTGCGGCGATGGGGCTGCATCGGCTCTCGTGAGATGCGGCATCGACACATCACAGATCGGGGATGTTTTCATATCGCACACTCACCCCGATCATGTTATCGGACTTCCGATGCTGATACAGATGGAGCATCTCAAGAAGAGATCGGAACCGCTGAGAATCCATGTCCCCACTGAGTTTGAGCAAGCGTTCTCGGACATGCTGCAGGGGCTGTATCTGTTTCCTGAGAAAATGTGCTTTGAGATATCTGTGTTGACCATAGATGATGACTTCGTATTCGATGACGGCAGAGTTCGAATCGAGGTCTATCCGAATCCGCATCTTGCGGGCAATGCCGAATTCGCCAACTCCGTTGGGGCTCGTAACCTTATGCAGTGCTATAGCTTCGCCCTAACTGCAGGTGGCCGCAAGTTTGCATATTCGGCTGACATCACTGGCATCAGCGATCTGGATGAAATCGCCGAGAACGCGGATTTGCTTCTGACCGAGGGCATGCATGTCGATCTTGCCGATTTGCCTGGTTTGCTCGCCGAAAAGGGCGTGAAGCGCTGTATTTTGACGCATTTACCCGATGATTTCGACCGTGAAAGTACTCTTCAGTTCTTAGAGAAGTCAGGATATGACAGTCTGGGCTTCGCTCAGGAGGGGTTGACTGTTTCAATCAGATGAGTGTTGGCAGAAGTCGGGTCAGAGACTGCATCGGCCCTCGGAACGGCGCCCCGGCAACCGACGTTTCACCTAAATATGAGAGTGCGACGAGGTCTGAGTTCGACCATCCGCGGAGCATGATTCCAGATTCTCGAATCAAAGCTTAACTTATTACAAATCAGTCCCTTCAAACCGGTTGACAAAGGGGAATGCACTATATATATTTGTCGATTAGTTTTGGGTCTAGGCTGTGAAAATATTCACAAATCAGACCAGTTTATATTGTTTGGATACGCCGAGAGTGCATGGCGGAATTGAAAGCGCAATTGATATTCGTATGCTGAAGCTTGACGGTGTTGACATCACATACTATCTCATCGAACACATCTGGATGATGTCCTCAGTTTAACAGCTTGTCAAAGCCAGTGACTCAAGTAGCTGAAACATCAAACTGTTAATAAGGAGACATTATGGCCGGGCGAAGAGTACTGATAATGGGTGCCGCTGGGCGTGACTTCCACAACTTCAACACTTACTATCGCGACAATAAGAGTTACGAAGTAGTTGCGTTTACTGCGACTCAAATTCCTGACATTGAAGGTCGCAAGTACCCTGCCAAGCTTGCCGGTAAGCTCTATCCAAAGGGCATACCGATTGAATCAGAAGATAATCTGATCAAACTGATTGAGAAACACGATGTCGAGGACGTTGTCTTTTCATATTCCGACGTCACGTTCAATTACGTTATGGACAAAGCCTCCTGGGTTAACGCGGCGGGCGCGAATTTCGTTCTGCTCGGTAATGCTCAGACGATGATAGATTCGAAAGTTCCGGTTATTGCGGTGACAGCTATCAGAACCGGTTGCGGCAAATCACAGACCACTCGCCGTGTTTGCGAGATTCTCAAGGAACTCGGCAAGAAGGTAGTAGCGATCCGTCACCCGATGCCGTATGGCGATCTTGCAAAGCAGGCATGCCAGCGGTTCGCGAAACTCTCTGACCTGGACAAGCATGAGTGTACTATCGAAGAGCGGGAAGAGTACGAGCCGCATATCATGCGCGGGACGATAGTATACGCTGGTGTCGATTACGGCCAGATACTCAGGGAGGCCGAGAAAGAGGCAGACATTATCGTGTGGGATGGTGGCAACAATGACACCAGTTTCTATACGCCCGATCTGCAGATTACAGTGGTCGATCCGCATCGCCCGGGACACGAGGTTTCATATTACCCCGGACAGACCAACTTCGTAACGGCGGATGTGATTGTCATTAACAAGATAGATACCGCTGATCCATTTGATGTCGAGCAGGTTCGCGAGAACATAGCCCACTACAATCCCGAAGCGATAGTTATCGATGGCGCTTCGCCGGTAGTAGTGGAAGACCCGACTGTGATTCGCGACAAGCGCGTGCTGGTCGTCGAGGACGGCCCGACATTAACGCATGGCGAAATGCAGTTCGGCGCAGGTGTTGTTGCCGCACGCAAATTCGGCGCTGCCGAGCTTGTAGACCCGAGACCGTATCTAAAGGGATCGCTGGTCCAGACGTTTGAGAAGTACACTGACATCGGAGTGCTTCTTCCGGCCATGGGATACGGCGGTAAGCAGGTGAAGGATCTGGAAAAGACGATCAACGCCACGGAATGCGATGGCGTCGTAATCGGAACGCCGATCGATCTGAGACGAATCGTCAAAATCAAACATCCGACTACGCGCGTAACGTACGATCTTCAGGAGATCGGTTCACCGAATCTTCCGGAGGTTCTCAGCGGCTTTATAGAGGTAATGGGCAAGAAGAAACGGAAATGAAGTTTTCGTCGAAGACTGCTGTTGTCGCCCTTGGCGGCAATGCCATAACTAAGAAAGGCGTTCCCGATACCATCGCGAACCAGTTCGAACATACCCGCCAGTCTCTGGCGGGTATCGTTCCTCTTGCGAGGGACGGATTCAAGATTGCTATCACTCACGGGAACGGCCCTCAGGCTGGAAACGCGTTGCTCAGGGTGGAACTGGCCAGAGGCAAGGCGCCCATTCTACCCCTTGGGATCTGTGTCGCTGACACAGAGGGGGGCATGGGTTATATGATCGAGCAGTCGTTACAGAATCGACTGCGCAGGGAAGGAATCGAGAGGGACGTAGTCACCATCGTTACACAGGTTATCGTCGACAAGAATGATCCGTCGATCAAGAATCCCACGAAGTATCTTGGCCAGTTCTATACTCATGAAGAGGCGCGGCAGTTTGCCCGGGAACGCGGCTGGAAAGTGAAGAAAGATGGTGACAGGGGATGGCGGCGCGTGGTTGCATCTCCAATCCCGCTTACGACCGTGAATGCCAAGTCGATCAAGAATCTTGTTGCCAAAGGCATGATTGTGATAGCATCCGGCGGTGGTGGTGTTCCGGTTTACATTGATGAGAGCGGTGACTTCGAGGGGCTCGACGCCGTAATTGACAAGGATCGCGCCTCAGCAGTTCTTGCGAATGAAATTGGCGCGGACCTGTTGATCATTCTTACCAGTGTTGACAAAGTAGCACTCAATTTCGGAAAGCTCGATCAGAAGTTTCTCGACAGGGTTACCGTGGCTGAGATGAAAGAGTATTCCGAGAAAGAACATTTTCCGACGGGCAGCATGGGACCTAAGGTTGAGGCTGCGATCGGCTTCATAGAAAATGGTGGTAAGGAAGTTATCATAACTTCGATCGAGAAGGCTTACGAAGCTGTCAAAGGCGACGAGGGGACCAGGATAGTTGCGTGATGTGTCTGACAACGGTCGCGGAATGTGAATGTGTGATGACGGGACTCAAGAATGATATATTTGCTGCTCTGCTTGCTTGTGGCAGCGTCTACGAAGTAGGAGGATGCGTTCGCGACTCTCTGTTCGGGCGCGATGTGTCTGAGAAGGATCGCGATTATCTCGTTACCGGAATCCCTATTGATGAACTCATAGCATTACTCGGGCGATTCGGCAGGGTTGATGTTGTCGGGAAATCGTTCGGTGTGATCAAATTCACGCCGCGAGGCGATGGCGCGTCACCGGCTGCCACATACGACATTGCACTTCCGAGACGCGAATTCTCAACCGGCCTAGCTCACAGAGATTTCGAAGTCGATTTCGATCACATGATCCCGGTTGAGGAGGATCTCCTGCGGCGCGATTTTACCATCAATGCAGTCGCGCGAGATATGAAAACCGGAGCTTTGATCGACCCTGTCGGTGGTCAGCGAGACATTGCAACGCGAACGCTGAGGATGATCAGCCCTAATAGCTTCACTGATGATCCACTGAGGATTCTCAGAGGCATTCAATTTGCGGCGCGATTCGATCTCACGATCGAAGCGGAGACGATGCGCGCTATGCGCGAGCATGCGGATTTGATCACAACTGTAACGCCCGAGCGAATCGGTGAAGAGCTGAACAAACTTCTGACGAGAGCGAAGATGCCGTCAGTCGGTTTCCTGCTGATGCAGGAAATTGGTCTCCTCAAACTGATTCTGCCGGAGCTCCATGAGTCTGTCGGCGTCACGCAGCCGGGTGGATATCACGCGCACAATGTTTTCGAGCACTCACTCTATGCTGTCGATGCGGCGATCCCGACTCTGCGTCTCAGGTGGGCGGCGTTACTTCACGATGTGACGAAGCCGCAGTCAATGTGCGAGGTCGAGGGCGGCGTCACATTTTACGGCCACGAGACAAGCGGTGCCAGAGTGGCAAAGAAGGTGCTGAGGCGGCTTCGCTATCCCAATAACTTCGTTACAGAGGTCGCCACTCTGATAGACCAACATATGTTTTCGATTCCACCCTCAGATAAGGGCCTCCGTCGGCTTGTGCGTCGAACCGGCATTGATCTGATTTTCGATCTGCTCGATCTCAGACGCGCTGATGTTGTCGGTCAGGGAATGGGCAACAAGACTGATGATGTAGACGAGTTCGAGAAGCGAATCAAAGAGGAACTGGATCGAAAACCGCCGTTTTCCGTCAAGGATCTTGCAATTGGCGGAGATGATCTGATGATGCTGTTCAATATTCCCGAATCACCGATCATCGGAGATATTCTTTCCCATTTGTTGGAGATCGTGCTGGATGATCCTGAAAAGAATAAAGAAGAAATATTAGTAGAGACAGTCAAGGAATACTTGCATTCTGAGGAGACTCGATGAAAATTCATGAGTATCAGGCGAAGGATATCTTTGCACGTCACGGTATCCCCGTGCCGCCGGGAGAAGTCGTGACGACGCCGGAGGAAGCAAAACGCGTCGCCGAGAAAATAGGCAAAGCAGTAATGGTGAAATCGCAGGTGCATGTCGGTGGTCGCGGGAAGGCGGGTGGCGTGAAATATGCCGAAAACCCCGAAGCGGCTTTCCAACATGCCAGCAACATCCTGGGTATGGACATCAAAGGCCTGATAGTGAAGAAAGTGCTGATCACTGAGGCAGTCGATATCACTTCCGAGTCGTATGTCGGGATCATAATCGATAGATCGGCGAAGAAGCCTGTGTTCATGGTTTCTCCGGCAGGTGGAATTGACATTGAGCAGGTCGCCAAGGAGACGCCCGAGAGGATTTTCAAGCGGCATATCGATCCGCTTCTGGGAATGTCGATGTATGAGGCACGCGCGCTTGGATACAAGCTGTACGATGATCCAAAGCTGGTCAATCAGGCGGCGAAGATAATCCTGAAGCTGTATGAAGCTTTCATGGCGAGTGATGCATCTCTCGCTGAAATCAACCCTCTGATCACTACCTCGGAAGGTCAGGTGCTTGCGATCGATGCGAAGATCAACATCGATGACAACGGGCTGTTCCGTCATCCCGACATCGAAGCACTTCGCGATATGGATGCCGAAGACAAATCTGAGATGGATGCGCGCGATGCGGGCCTGTCATTTGTCAAGCTCGATGGCAACATCGGATGCATCGTCAACGGCGCAGGTCTGGCTATGGCTACTATGGATCTGGTTAAGTACTACGGTGGTGATCCGGCCAATTTCCTCGACATCGGAGGATCATCGAATCCCGAGAAGGTCGTCAATGCAATGAAAATAATTCTGCGTGATACGAACGTAAGAGCGATCCTGTTTAACATATTCGGCGGCATCACGCGCTGCGACGATGTCGCGACGGGAATCGTTGAAGCGATCAACAGGCTGCAGCCATCAGTTCCGATCGTCATCAGGCTGACCGGGACCAACGAAGAAGAGGCTCGCAGGATTCTCGAAGAAGTTAAGCTACCCGCAGCTACATCAATGGATGAGGTCGTCCAGAAGGCGATAGAAGTTGCGGGAATAAATTGACGTGGATGATCAAAAGAGATCAAATCGAATCGGCCAAATGAGGATTGTGGAACAAGAGGTCAGAGGTTAACATGAGCATATTCGTTGATGGAAAGACTAAGATCGTTGTGCAGGGAATAACCGGTCGTGACGGTTCATTCCATGCGAAACAGATGAAGGAATACGGTTCAAAGGTCGTCGCCGGTGTAACGCCGGGCAAGGGCGGCCAGAATCTCGACGGCATTCCGATTTTTAATACGGTTGAGGATGCGGTGAGAGCGACCGGCGCCAACACTTCGGTGATTTACGTTCCGGTGGCGTTTGCAATCGATGCAATCTATGAAGCAGCAGATGCTGGCGCGAAGCTAATCGTCTGCATTACCGAGGGTGTTCCGGCGAATGACATGCTGAATGTCTACAATTATCTGAAGGACAAAGACTGCCGCCTTATCGGCCCGAATTGCCCCGGAATCATCAGCCCCGGCAAGACGAAAGTCGGCATCATGCCTGGTCACATCAGCAAGCCTGGCAAGGTCGGAGTCGTATCACGCTCCGGCACGTTGACATATGAAGTCGTATACAATCTCACGCTCGCCGGGCTCGGTCAGTCGACCTGTATCGGAATTGGCGGCGATCAGATCATCGGGACGAATTTTATTGATTGTCTGGAAGCATTCCAGGCTGATCCGGCGACTGAAGCGATTGTCATGATCGGTGAGATAGGCGGCTCTGACGAAGAGGAGGCCGCTGCATACATCAAGAAGAACGTAACAAAGCCGGTCGTCTCGTTCATTGCGGGTCAGACTGCGCCTCCGGGGAAGCGCATGGGACATGCAGGCGCGATAATTTCCGGCGGTACCGGTACTGCTGCGGACAAGGTAAAGGCGTTGAATGCAGCCGGTATTCCAGTTGCTGAAACTCCGGCACAGGTCGCTACAGTCATGGCAGAGCTGATCGCAAAGTCCAAAGCGGCAAGAAAGAAGACTGCTAAGCCGGCAAAGAAGAAAGCAGCGAAGAAAACAGTCAAGAAGGTCGTGAAGAAAGTAGCTAAGAAGGCGGCTAAGAAGACTGTCAAAAAGGTTGCGAAAAAGAAGGCTGCAAAGAAGGCCCCCAAGGCTACAAAGAAAGTAGTCAAGAAGGTCTCAAAGAAGGCAGCGACCAAGAAGAAGTCTGTGAAGAAAGCTATCAAGAAAACTGCAAAGAAGATAACAAAGAAAACGTCCAAGAAGACGACCGCGCGCTCTCGTAAGACATCGGGCAAGCGCAAATAGGCCGCCGGGAGTTTGCAAATGACAGATAAACCGGAAAAAGCAGAAGAAAAGCCTCCAGAGAAGGTACAGACGGAGGCTGCGCCGGCCAAGAAGGGTAAAGGTGCTGGATCCGACGACCCTCTGACCATCTTCTACCACTGGTGTAAGGCGTGCAATATTTGCATAGCCTTTTGTCCTCAGAAGGTCTTCGAACCGGATCGAGATGGTAAGCCACAGATTGTACGTCCTCGGGATTGCTCCCAGTGTGCATTCTGTTGGCTGCACTGTCCTGACTTGGCGATAATTTCCAACGAGAAGTAGAGGAGCGGCAAATGAAGAGAGAAGTAAAACTGCTGCAAGGTAACGAAGCCTGTGTCGAAGGCGCTATCATGGCCGGCGTCCGCTTCTTCGGTGGATATCCCATCACACCCTCTACGGAAATCGCTGAGGGAATGGCGCGAAGACTGCCGCTGATCGGGGGACGTTTCGTCCAGATGGAGGATGAGATTGCCTCGATGGCATCGATTATAGGCGCATCATGTGCGGGTGTCAAGTCAATGACGGCGACGTCGGGACCTGGCTTCTCGCTGATGCAGGAGAACCTGGGCTACGCATACATAACCGAGACGCCTACCGTGATCGTTGACGTTCAGCGGGGTGGCCCTTCGACAGGCCTCCCGACTAAAGTGTCTCAGGCAGATACGATGCAGGCCGGATTCGGGACTCACGGCGACTATTATGCGATTGCGCTGGCTCCGTCGAGCGTGGAAGAGATTCTGTATGCGACGATAGAGGCTGTGAATCTGTCTGAGACGTACAGAACGCCTGTGATCCTGCTGCTTGATGAAGTGCTCGCGCATATGCGAGAGAAGGTAGAGATTCCATTTCCTGACGAGATTCAGGTAGTGAAGCGTAAACGCCCTACGGTACCGCCGGATTGGTACAAACATTTTGCAATCTCGGCGACCGGGGTTTCGGCGATGGCGAAGTTCGGTGATGGCTATCGCTTTAATATAACCGGGCTGACACACGATGAACTCGGATTTCCGACCGCGGTTCCTTCCGAAATCGCAGCCATGCTCGACAAGCTCAAACAGAAGATTGTCAAGAATGCTGAATTGACATGCCAGTTTGAGTACACCGAGATGGATGATGATCCAAATGTGGCTATATTCTCCTACGGGATCGTCGCTCGTGCAGCCAAGCAGGCCGTCATGATGGCCCGCGACCACAGGCTGAAAGTCGGTGCGATTCGACCCAAGGCAATCTGGCCGTTGGCAGCAAACACCCTGCGAAAGCGGCTGAAAAAGGTTAGAAAACTGATCGTAGCTGAACTGAACCAGGGACAACTTATCAATCAGATCAAACATCATGTGGACAGGCGGCACACCGAAATCATACCTCTTCAGAGATATGACGGTGAACTGATAACGCCCGCCCAGATTCTTCAAAAAGTCAAGGAGGTAAAGCATCATGGAACAGAAATCTGATGTAATTCATCGTTACCTCCGGCCGAAGAAGAAATTTCCGCATGTGTGGTGTTCCGGCTGCGGACTTGGAGTGATCCTCGGATCGCTGATTCGTTCGATCGACGCTCTGGAAATACCGAAAGACAATATTACAGTCTGTTCGGGCATTGGATGTTCGTCGCGTCTGCCGGTGTACGTCGATTTCAACACTCTGCACACCACGCACGGGCGTGCGATTGCTTTTGCAACGGGCGTGAAAGTCGCTAACGACCGTCTCAAAGTGATCGTAGTGACTGGTGACGGTGACTGCCTTGCAATTGGCGGCAACCACTTCATCCATGCCTGCCGCAGGAATATTGATATAACGGTGATTCTTGCGAATAACTGGATATACGGCATGACAGGCGGTCAGTATTCGCCGACGACACCGACGACCAAGTTTGGCTCTACTGCGCCATATGGGAACCTCGAGCAACCATTCGATCCGGCCAAACTGGCGATTGCGTCGGGCGCTGCCTACGTTGCGCGCACGACGGTATATCACGTCGATCAGATGGACAAGATGATTAAAGGTGCCCTTGCTAAGAAGGGCTTCTCTGTCGTTGAGGTGATCTCGAACTGTCATACCTACTTCGGGCGCCTGAACCGCGCAGGTGATGCTGTCCAGATGCTCGACTGGATGAAGAAGCATGCCATGCCGATCCAGGCCGCGAGGAAGCTTCCTCCGGAGAAGATGGAAGGCAAGTTCGTGACGGGTCTCCTTCACGATGAAGAGAAGGATGAGTATTGCGAGAAGTACGCTCGTCTGGTCGATGAACTTATGAACAAGTCTGGAGCGAGGTAGTACGATGCCGGATAAAACCAAACATGCCGTCGGTTCCGACCGATTTGAGATACGCCTTTCCGGCTCAGGTGGTCAGGGTCTGATCCTTGCCGGAGTCATTCTGGCTGAGGCTATAGGGACAATCGACGGGAAGAATGTCACACAAACGCAGTCCTATGGACCTGAAGCTCGTGGCGGAGCGTCGAGAGCCGACGTCGTTGTATCGAAAGATGAGATTTATTATCCTAAGACGATGAAGCTCGACTTGCTTCTTGCGCTGACTCAGGAGGCGTGTGACACGTATTTCCATGATCTGAAGGATGGCGGAATTTTCATGATTGATTCTCATATGGTGACACAGCCACCTACTCCCAATTGCTATGGATTCCCGTTTGTGCAGCTTGCGAAAAGCGAGATCGGCGTTGCTATGGTAGCCAACGTAATTTCGCTCGGTGCAATATGCGAGCTGACAGGAATCGTTTCGAAGCACGCGTTGACGGAAATAGTAAAGAAACGTGCCCCGAGAGGAACCGAGGAGAAGAACCTCAAGGCTCTCGAGCTCGGATTCAAGATTGCGCGCGAATACAAGAACGCGTAAGAAGCTGGAGCGATGGAGAAGAAGCTGCTGATAATCAAGCCTGATTTGACCGAGACTGCAAAGGCTGAGATATCGTTTTTCTTTGGAGATTTCTGAGACGGAATCAACGGATGATGACAATTAGAATTCCATATGGCGACGACAAGCTGGAGATCACCGTGCCGGATGAACACTTTGGCGGATTGATCGAACAGAAGCGTCAGGTAGCTGCGAGGAACGTGTCATCTCTCATCAAGGATTCGCTCGCTGCTGATCGACTTGGAGAGTTTCTCGGAGATTCGACCAGAGTTCTTGTTGTTGTGAATGACTCCTATCGGTGGACGCCATCGCATCTTGTGCTCGCGGAGCTGAGTCAATACTTGAGAAAGATTTCAGACGTGCGATTAATCGTGGCAACCGGCCTGCACAGAAAGCCTACTGATTCCGAAATCGACAGGATTCTGGGAGATGGGTGCGATATTTCCCGGTCCGGGATCGCATACTCAGATGCGTACGACGCAGATCAATTCGACTGCATCGGCAAGTGGAGGAGCGGCAAAGATGTTCTTGTGCACAAGCTGTTCGGCTGGGCTGAGAAGGTGATTGTGATCAGCTCCGTGGAACCGCACTACTTTGCTGGTTTCTCAGGCGGCCCGAAGTCTTTTGTACCCGGACTCGCGCACAAGAGTACTATTGAAGCGAATCACTCTCTCGCTGTCAGCAGTGACTGCCAGCCTTGCATTCTCGAGGGCAACCCTTTTGCAGAGTCGCTCAGGGAGGCTGTCGATCTGCTCGATTTGTCGAGAGTCTACGCGATTCAGCTCGTCTTGAACACGCACGAGGATGTTGTTGGCGTGTTCACCGGCGATCTGTGGAGCAGTTTCGGCCGGGCGGTCGATTGCGCGAGATCGGTATTCGTCGAGAAAGTCGATCGTCAGTATCCGGTTGTAGTTGCAGTCAATTCGCCTCCGCTTGACAGGAATCTCTATCAGATGCAGAAAGTGTATGAGAATACGAAAGGTTTGGTGATGGATGGAGGTTCGATCATTGTCGTCTCGAAATGCCAGGAAGGCGTCGGCAATGATGAGTTCCTGAATCTCGCCGCCAAGTATCCTGAGCCTCAGGATGTTCTTAACGCCAAGGTCGAGGGATGGAGTCTCGGTTTCCACAAGCTGTACAGAACTGCGTTGGCGAAGAAAAGAATCAGCATATTTGCCAAGACTGATGTCGATCCGGAAATTGTCCGACGTGTGTATCTCGATCCGATCGATGATCTGCAGTCGAAGATCAATGAAGAATTAGAGAAGTTTGGAAAAGAGTCAAAGGTAATGTTTATATTGGATGCAGGCCATGTCGTTCCACACGTGGATCGGGCCGCATAGTATCAAACGGAACAGGAGGATTTCATGCGAAGGAAAGTAGCAGTTATAGGAGCGGGTAACGTTGGTGCATCGGTTGCTCAGTATCTTGCTCAGAAGAACCTGTGCAACATAGTGCTTGTCGATATTCCCGAGAAAGAAGGCATGCCTGCCGGTAAGGCGCTCGATCTTATGCAGGCCGGTCCGATCGATAACTACGATTGCAGTGTAGTTGGTACGTTCGACTTTGCGGAAATCAAGGATTCCGACATTGTCGTCGTCACATCCGGTCTCGCTCGCAAGCCGGGCATGTCTCGCGAAGATCTTCTCAAGGCCAATGCAGCGATCATCAAATCTGTTTCTGAGAATGTTGCCAAGCACGCCCCCCAATCGATGGTCATCATGGTTGCGAATCCGCTCGATCTGATGACGTATCATGCCTGGAAGGTGACCGGATTCCCGACCAACCGCGTATTCGGTCAGGCCGGCATTCTCGATTCCATTCGTTTCCGTACGTTTGTCGCGATGGAGCTCGGCGTGTCCGTAAATGACACACAGGCGATGGTGCTCGGCGGCCACGGCGACACAATGGTACCGGTTCCGTCATACACGACCGTTGCCGGCATCCCGATCACTGAGTTGCTTCCTGCGGATCGCATCCAGGCTATCTGCGATCGCACCAGAACGGGTGGCGGCGAAATCGTCAAGCTGCTCAAGACCGGATCGGCATACTATGCTCCGGCGCGCGCTGCCGTCGATATGGTCGAGTCAGTTCTTTCAGATCGCAAGAGAGTTTTGCCATGCTCGGCGTACCTAACCGGCCAGTATGGTCTCAAAGATGTCTACATCGGTGTCCCGTGCGTTCTCGGTGCCAACGGTGTAGAGAAGATCTTCGAACTCAAGCTCAGCGTAGCGGATCTTGAGCTTCTGCAGAAGTCAGGCAACACTTACAAAGAGCATCTGAAAGAGCTGGGATATTAGCTCGAATTGAAAGGAACCGCTGAATGAATTACAAGATGTTGAAACCGCCGACCAACGGTGACAGAATCACTGTTGAAGGTGGTAAGCTGAATATACCAAACAAGCCAATTATCCCGGTGATCGAAGGCGACGGCATCGGGCGCGATATCATGAAGGCGACTCGCAGAGTGGTGGATGCCGCTGTCGAGAAGACTTTCGGCGACGAGAAGAAAATCGTCTGGTTTGATGTCTATGCCGGTGAGAATGCGAATGCGAAATATGGCGAATGGATGCCGGAGGATACGTTCGATGCCATTCGTGAGTATATCGTTGCACTCAAAGGCCCGCTTACGACTCCGGTCGGTGGTGGATTCAGAAGCCTGAACGTGACACTTCGTCAGGTTCTCGAACTCTACGCCTGTGTGCGTCCGGTCAGATACTTCGAAGGTGTCCCATCGCCGGTCAAGCATCCCGAAGACATGAATGTCGTCATATACCGTGAGAACACCGAGGATGTCTATGCAGGTATCGAATGGCAGCAGGGTACGGCTGAAGTCAAGTCGGTCATCGATTTTCTGAACAACACTTTCAAGTTGAACATTCGCGCCGATTCCGGAATCGGAATCAAGCCGATTTCGATCACGGGTACTGAGCGGCTGGTGAAAAAGGCGATCAATTTCGCGATCGACAAGAAGCACTCATCGGTCACGCTGGTACACAAAGGGAACATCATGAAGTTCACCGAAGGTGCTTTCCGTGACTGGGGATACAAGCTCGCAGCGCGCGAATTCGCAAACGAGACAGTTTCCGAGGATGATCTCTGGTCGAAATTCGACGGTAAAGCGCCTGATGGCAAGATCGTCGTCAAGGATCGTATTGCCGATTCGATGTTCCAGCAGATTCTGACCCGTACGAAAGAGTACGACGTTATCTGTACGCCGAACCTCAACGGCGATTATCTCTCCGATGCTTGCGCTGCGCAGGTCGGTGGGCTCGGTATGGCTCCCGGAGCCAATATCGGCGACCATATCGGACTGTTCGAAGCTACTCACGGCACTGCTCCGAAGTATGCCGACAAGGATATGGTCAACCCGGGATCGCTGATTCTCTCGGCTTGCATGATGCTCGAGTATCTCGGCTGGGATGATGCTTCGAAGAAGATATATGATGCAATTCAGGAGACGATCAAGAAGAAGACGGTAACGTATGATCTTGAGCGTCAAATGAGCGGTGCGACAAAGTTGTCGACTTCCGAGTACGGAACGCAGATCATCAAGAATCTGAAGTAGCCCCCTATTTCGAACTTGTTCGATATAGAGCGCCGACCGGTCTTGTACCGGTCGGCGTTTCTTGTTTGTGTGATGCGAACCGCGATCAGAGATCACGGCCACACGGGACTGTGGCAGCCTCTGGAGATCTGCCGCCCACTGCAATGCGATCACCGATGCTTTCGGTTCGCTACACCTGACCAGAAAATATTCTGGTAGATTGAGGGTGGTGGGCTTATATTCGCTCCAGAGTGACTGGAATACTAGTGCATGGGTGTCGCAATTGGCTGATCTCAGAACCGCAAACATGATCTCCTGGCATTCAGTGCTATCGCTGGCATTGATCTATACAATAATCGTATTCGCATCTGTTCTTGTGGAGCCGGCTAAGATTGCTGCAGTGGTGATTGTACTTGCTCTTGTCGCCGGAGTCGGAATCATCCGGCACGGCTTCCTATATTTGCTTCTCGCTGCCTTCGCATTTGAGTGGCTTATACGGTTTGGGAGCGGCTACGACGCTGTCAGCTACGCCATAGAATTCTCGATGGCAGGTGTTGCTGCTGCAGGGCTGTTCTTCAGGGGAGAACGGTTTGCACTGCCCCCCTCCAAGGTGCTGACTTCGTTCTTGATTCTCTTCGGGTGGATCATTTTCAGGACTCTGTTCGCAATGAACTTGAATCATGCTCTTAGGGGATTCGTGTTTCTCCTGATGCCTTTACTCATCTTTATGCTCTCGTATCAACTTCTCAGAGCGAGAGACATATTCAGGAATATCCTGATTTTTCAACTAGTTCTAGCGATTGCGTTCGTCCTCGCCGGAGTCTCAGAGCACATTATCGGAGGACTCTCCAGATTGTGGCTGGTAAACATGAAGCCCAATGCCGTTGCAGGATACACCTATATCGCTGCATCGATATCATTGTTCTCAATCGACTATTTCAGAAACAAGTCTCTGAAGCTCTTGTCGCTGCTGGCGCTGATTGGTTTGGCGTATGTGATCGTTCTAACCGGATCACGTTCAGCGATGTTTGCGCTGGCAACCTTCTGCACGGTTTATCTCTGGTTCAGCGGTCGCAAGAAACTCGTAGTAGTCGGTTACAGTGCTGTCTTTGCCGGAATAGCATTAATCCTATTGTCGGGGATTTTCTCAGATACAATCACACAGGTTTCACGAATACTGAGGCTGGCCAGCGGCCTGACGATGCGCGATGAACTCTGGAGGTCCGCAATGAACTTGATATCCGACTATCCGTTGGCGGGAGTCGGGACGAGTTGTGTCGGCACGGTATTCTCGGATTATGTGCGCTGGACGGACCCAAGAGTCATTTTGCTGGCACACGGTCCAGCCGAGGCGGGAATAATACATAACGGAATTCTGAACATGACCGCCCAATTCGGACTGATTGGCGCGGCACTGACACTCTGGACGCTGGCTGCATCATTCAGCTATATATTCAGAATTCGCCGTCAACTGACCGGAGAAATGCATCGACTGTCGTCATTTGTTATTGCTGCCATCGTCGCTATCATGGCGCATGGTCTCTTCGAAAATAGAATACCGTTCGGAGTATTCGTCAATGACTCGATGTTTGCCATCTTCGTTGCCGGTGCGTTTAGCCAAATGATTTCAAAAACTTCGGATCGAGTCAGACATGACCCAGGACCACCTGATATTCCTCCCGGCCCGGAGTAAATAGTTGGAATGGTACCTTTACATCGCAGTCGTCGCTGCCGGATTCATTGCCGGATTCATAAACACACTTGCCGGTAGTGGCTCGTTGATCACGCTGCCGCTCCTGATCTTCCTCGGCCTTCCCGCAAATGTTGCCAACGGAACCAACCGTGTCGCCATACTGCTTCAGAACGTTGTTTCCGTTAGCAGTTTCCGAAGGCAGAAAGTGCTCGATATTCGTCGCGGACTGATACTCGCGGCACCGGCAGTGATTGGAGCGATCATCGGAGCTCAGATCGCCGTCATACTCGACGAAGAGATGATGCGCAAAGCCATCGGGCTGCTTATGGTCGTGATGCTTTCGGTGATGATCGTCCGTCCAAAGAGATGGCTGGTGGGGCGGCCGGAATCTGCCGTTGGACGCCTGAGCTGGATTCAGATTCTCACCTTCTTTGGAATTGGAGCTTACGGTGGCTTCATCCAGGCCGGAGTCGGGATATTTCTGCTTGCAGGATTGGTGCTGAGCGCTGGCTACGACTTGGTCCGTGCCAATGCTGTGAAAGTGCTCATAGTGTTCTGTTTTACTCCTCTTGCGCTGGTGGTGTTTCTCATCAATGGGCAAGTTGACTGGTCGGTAGGATTGATCCTGGCTGTTGGGAATATGTCAGGTGCGTGGGTTGCTGCAAGAATGGCAGTTAAGCGAGGCGCCGCTTTTGTCCGCTGGCTGCTAATGGCGGTTGTCATAATATCTGCATCGGTGTTTTTGGGTTTGTTTGATCTTATCAAGGGGTTATTTTGATGGCAAGGCATTGTTCGCAGGAATGAAACGGCACTCAGGGAGAGAAGATGGCCTACAGCATCACGAAGATCGCTATCGGATGCGATCATGCAGGATATGAGTATAAAGAGAAGATCAAGAAGTACCTCGGAGACAGGGGACTTGAGGTCGCCGATTTCGGCACGAATTCAGAAGAGTCGGTCGGCTATCCGGTCTTCATCAGGCCGGTTGCTGAGGCGGTCGCACGTGGTGAATTTCCCGCCGGAATAGTGCTCGGCGGCAGTGGCAATGGTGAAGCTATGGTAGCCAACAAAGTGAAGGGGATCAGGTGTGCTGTCTGCTGGAGCGAGGATTCTGCGCGGCTGGCAAAAGAGCACAACAACGCAAACATGATATCTCTGGGACAGCGGCTGATCGCGCCCGATATGATTCTGAAAGTAGTCGATGCATGGCTGATGGCCGAGTTCGAAGGAGGCCGTCATGTAAAACGAATCAATCAGATAGAGGGAGACTGAGATCACCACAAGATAAGGCTCGTTGGGGGAGTATCTGATTGCACTTGACCAGAACGGCTGATTGTTTTAATATGGAGCACCATGCCAGATAAAGAGCACATAGACTACAGTTCGGCCGGTGTCGATCTTGACCGGGCCGGTGCTGCAACCGAGAAAATCAAGTCTCTGGCTGCGGCGACATTCACCAAGAACGTGATGGGCAAGTTTGGTGGATTCGGCGGGGCATTTAAATTCGACACGAAGGCAATCGCGGACCCAATACTCATATCAAGTTGCGACGGTGTCGGCACCAAACTGAAGATCGCATTCATGACCGGCATTCACAGCACTGTCGGCGCCGATTTGGTGAATCACTGCATTGACGACATAGCGGTTTGCGGTGCCGAACCATTGTTCTTCCTCGATTATATCGGCACGGGACAGCTCGATCCCGATATGATCGAGCAGATTGTTAAAGGATTCGCCACTGCCTGCCTGAAAGCCGGAATCGCCCTGATCGGCGGCGAGACAGCTGAGATGCCCGATTTCTATAAGCGAGGAGAGTATGATCTCGCGGGCTTCATAGTGGGAGTGGTTGGTTCGGGTGAAGTCATTGACGGTTCCGGAATCACTGACGGTGATGTGGTGATCGGTTTCCCCTCGGTTGGATTGCATACCAATGGATACTCGCTTGCCCGTAAGGTATTTTTCGATGTGGCGAAATGGAAAGTAGATAGAAAAGTCGAGGAGTTCGGCAGGACTCTCGGCGAGGAGCTTCTTGTTCCGCATTATTCCTATCTGGAAGAAATTCGTGCTCTGAAGAGGCTCGGGGTAAAGGGAATGGCTCACATCACTGGAGGGGGCATTCCGGGTAACCTGAACAGGATAATCCCTGACGGTCTCTGCGCCAAGGTCGAAGTTGGGAATCAGGAGATTCCTCCGATATTTAGCCTCATGCAGAAGCTCGGCAACATCGAGACCAGGGAAATGTATCGAGCCTTTAATATGGGCATCGGCCTGGTCGCTGTCCTTAGCCGCGAACAGGCCACGAGTATTCTCGATGATGGCAGTCTCCAAGCGAAGCCACTTGAGATCGGAAGGATTGCGACCGGTACGTCACCTGTTGAGTTGATCTATCTCACATAAGTCCTCCCGTAGTCAGTCGCCCACTTTTTGATTGCATGGTGCATCTTTCTTGCCCTAATTGCCTAATCGACAGCGACAGTTGTGATCCTCGGAGGAAGTAGGCGGAATAGGATGGCTCGTGCTTCGAATATACAACTACATTAGCTCGTTTGTCACCGATCGCGACAAGAGGCTGATCCTGGTAGCCGCACTTCTCCTTTCAGCCGGGTTTGCGCCGCTTCCATTTGGGTTTCTTGCATATATCTGCCTGATCCCGCTTTTCTTCGTTGCCAAAGGCAAATCGTTCAAGCGCGGATTCCAGCTCGGTTATCTCCTCGGGTTTGAGATCAGTCTGTTCAGTCTGAATTGGGTTACAGCCTTTGCCTTCAATGCCGGCAGCGGGTTGAAGTTCATCAATCCCTTCATCGCAGCGACAATCTCCGGAGTTCTCGGATTTCTTGGCATGACTGTCTTTCATGCGTTATATTATGCTGTCATTATGGGAGCCTTCTGCTGGCTTCTGAATCGTCGCAGGGTTTTCATTGTCTCGCTTCCGTTCATATGGGCTGCCGTCGAGTACGTTCGCACGCTGTCGCAGTTCGCGTTTCCCTGGACTAATCTCGGCTATACACAGTCGTATTACCTGCCCCTTATCCAGACTGCTGATCTCTGGGGTGACATCGGGATATCTTTCTGGATAGCAATCGTGAATCTGCTGCTGTACTTTGCGTGGCGCGCGAGACGCAGTCTCAAGCGAGCAACCGTACCAGTAGTTGGCATTGCGCTACTGTTCGTGGGGGCATTGGCGTATGATTCCGGTCCCGTTGACTACGATCCAGATATCAAGGTGGCAATGCTGCAGGGGAGTTTCCCGCTCAAGATCAAGTGGAACAGGGCAATGCGAGACCACAACTTCCAGGTCTACGATAGCCTTACAAGAGCCGCTCATGCCGAGGGTGCCGATTTGATTGTCTGGCCGGAAACGGCAGCTCCCATGTATCTCGCGCAAGAGCCGTATTACTACGCCTGGGCGCAGCAGCTTGCAGTGAGTCTGCAAACTTACATGCTTGTCGGCACGCTTGCATCCGACCAGAATCCTGCTGGAGAGCGTAGAGCTTTCAACGCCTGCTATCAGTTCACCCCTGAGGGACAAACGCAGATTCCGTACAAAAAGATGGAGCTTGTTCCATTCTCGGAGCGAGTTCCTTATGCTGATTATTTTCCTCTCATCAAGAAGATCGACCTGGGACAGTCAGATTTCTCCGCCGGCGACACACTTTTGCTTTTCGAGCATCACAAGGGCAAATATGCCTGTCTGATCTGCTTCGAGTTGACTTTCTCCGATCTTGTCAGAAGATTTGTTATCGAAGGTGCGGAGTTCTTCGTCGCGATAACAAATGATACATGGTTCGGCAGAACTGCCGGACCTTACCAGCATATGCAGATGGCTTCGTTCCGCGCCATTGAGAACAGGACATGGATTGGCCGCTCCGCGAATTCGGGATTCTCGTTTACAGTTGATCCATACGGAAGAAAGCACGGGCGTAGCGATCTTGAAGTCAGAACGATTGTGTACGGCGAGATTGGGAGAATTGCGGAGAAGACCTTCTTCACTACTCATGGATTCTGGTTGCCGCAACTCTGTCTTGTCGTGACTTTTTTGTTTCTTTTGGCAGGTTTGATTGTTAAACTAATCAGGTACTGATATGCGTCTGATAATAGCAATAATTGCGGCTCTTACGCTGGTATTTCTATGGACTTCCAGTCCGGAAGCGATCTCGTGGAAGACCTACACCGATTCACGGAAAGTCAATTCGATACTCGAGTATGGAGGAGAATTGTGGGCTGGGACCGGCGGTGGTGTGCTGCGATTTCATCCCGATGGTTCCAACCTGATCCAGTACACGAATTCCGAAGGGCTCGGAGATAATACGATAAGCTCTGGCATAGCTGCCGGCGGCTACATCTGGTTTGGATCGGATACTGGAAAGCTATCGCGATTCGATCCCTCTGATGGCAGCTGGCGAATCTTCGTACTTCGCGATCGAGATGGCAACAGCATCGCAATTCATGATATGGAGACCTCGGCCGATTTCCTCTGGCTTGCTACCGATATTGGAGTCAGCAAGTTTGACATGTTTCGCAATGGTGGAGAGATAAAGGAGACTTACCGTCGATTGGGCGATTTGACCGTTGAATCGCCTGTTGTTTCAGTATTCATCGAGGGAAGCGTCATTGTAGCCGCAAGTCTTGAAGGGCTCTCTATTGCTGATATCAGCGACGAGTTCCTTCAGGATTTCACCCACTGGAGCTCAGTGACTGAGGCGAATTCTGTCGACTTTGCCAGTGGGGATATCACGTCTGTTGCGATCCTGAGTGGTGTCTATGTAGTTGGATCTACTTCCGGGCTGTACACAGTCATCGAGGTGGACGGTGCATATTTATGGGAAAGAGTCGGTTTGGCGAATGCTGCCGTCAGACAGATACGAAGTGATACAGGGCAGCTTCGGATTACGGCGACTTCCGGCATCTACACTTACGATGGTGCGTCACTGGATCAGCATGATCTCACCGGATTGCCGGATGTCACCCTCAGGACTTCGGTAATTGCAGGTGACAACGTTATCGTCGGCACGGAGGAACAGGGTCTTTTCATCAGTTCGACCGGCTGGACGAATGTCCTGGTTGGCGGTCCGGCATCCAACGCGATTGTTGATGTGGCTGCCGACAGCAAAGGAACAATATGGACCGTTCTTAAGCCGCCGTTTGTATCCAGCTTCGATGACGATCAGTGGGCGCATATTACGCTGCCTGTTTCTGACGCTGGACAGTGGGCACTTGAGGTGGATCATAACGATGATATCTGGGTGAGTACCTGGCAGAATGGCGCATTGCGCCTTCATGGTGATTCGCTAATCAAGTACGACACAACCAATAGTTCGCTGTACGGTAATGGGGATGCGGATGGAGAGAACTATATCGTGCTGCGAGATCTCGATGTCGATGAAGCGGGGAGAATCTGGTTTCCGTGCTACCGAGGGTATCCGATGCGGCCTGTCAGCTTCTATGATCCCGCCACGGACAGATGGGATTACTACACCAATCTGGAGGGGCTGACCGATCACTTCATAATTTCGATTCACGTTGTCGATGGAATCCTCTGGACCGGATACGAGAATGCGGGTCTATACCGCACCACCTTAGGCAGTGATCCCTTTGATCATTCGGATGTTTCCAGCCGACTGTATACAACGCTGGAGAATCTGCCTTCTGACGATATCAGAGTTATTTCAAGTGATCTGAACGGTACGGTCTGGGTAGGAACCAACGCCGGACTGGCATATTTCGATGAAGGAATAGACAGATTCATACGGGTTGAACTGCCATCCGGAGCAGGTCCGCAGATAAATGCTATCGAGATTGACCCAAGGAATAACCTATGGATAGGGACGTCAAACAGCCTGGTATCGCTCACCGCCGATGGATCGGGATTCGAAGTCTTCACCACTGCCAACAGCAACATAGCAGGCAATGAAATCACGTCGTTGCATTACGCTGATGATGGTTTTCTGTGGATCGGAACTTCCTCCGGTTTATCGCGACTTGACTACGCGATTGGAATTCTGACTACTCAGGTGGATGAAGTCCTAGCTTATCCAAGTCCGTTTCTGGTCCCGGATCATGGGAAAGTCTTCTTCAACTTCGAAGGAGTGGCAGATGTATCGATCTACACTCTTGCAGGTGAGCTGGTGGCGGAGACGTCTACATCGCGTGGCTGGGATGGCAGCAACGATAGTGGTGAACTGGTTGCCGGAGGTCTGTATCTCTTTTACATAGTGACTCCGAACGGCGAGAGTCATACAGGCAAGATAGCCCTTGTTCGCAAGTAGCTCCATGTCTGAAGATAATATCCTGACAGGCAGTGAATTGATTTCGGCACTGACGGAAACCGGTGTGGCGGCTGGGCGAACAAGCTTCTTCCAGAGTCTTGATTGGCTCCGATTCTGGAATGCTCAGCAAGGCTTCGAATCATGCGCAGTTGTTGCCTTTGACAATAAGCATCTCCGTGGGTATCTCCCATTCTGTACAAGGACAAATCACGGTATTGTCGAGTGCTACTCAATGCCGATGGGTACATATGGAAGTGCAGTCGCTCTCGACGATTCAGGAGACATCCGGGACCTTCTCACAAGTCATTTCCTTGACTGGTGCAGGAAGAAGAACTGCTCTCGAATAAATGTGGTAGAATTCAGTTCGCAGACAGATCAAGTACTCGAGCAATTCGAGATCAGGGAGTTGACGACACAGATCGTCGACCTGGGTGGCGGCGAGGAACTGCTGCGAAGCGCCTTGTCTGAGAATCATCGCAGGAATATAGAAAAATGCCGCAACTATAACCTGAGTTGCAGGAGAGTTGGCTCCGACTGTGATGTTGCTGCTTATTTCTCTCTGGTTGAGGATGGCGCAAAGTGTCGGGGTGCGAAGCCGTTTTATGATTTTGATTTCTACACATCTCTGCTGAATCACATTCCGGGAGATAATCTGCTGTGGGAACTGGTTTGTCTTGATGACAAACCGTGCACCGGACATATTTACTTCAAGTGGGCGAACAGCGTGTTCTATTGGGACGGTGCATCAAGTGGAGCAGGTCTCGAAGCCCTGGCTAACTTCTATTTGTTCTGGAGGAATATTCGACAGTTTGAGGATGAGGGATTTGCGCACCTGAATTTAGGATCAAGTCCGGAAGCGGCTCAGGATTTGATACGATTCAAGAGGGGATGGGGGGCGAAGCAGGTGAACTACTTCGAGTATAACTGGTCGAGTGTCACGTATCGAGGCATGAAACAGATAAAGGACTGGTTGGGACGGTGAGAATACTATTGCTTGGTGACATACGACCGACACACCTGAAACGCTGGCGATCGTATTTCAAGGATGCCGGACATGACGTCATGACAATCTCTCTCGAAGAGGACGTCGCTGATAGGGATTATCTCCAACTGAAGAGCAGCGTGCCGATCCAATCATTCAAGTACTATCTTGAAAGAAACAGTGTGCGACGGATCATTCTCGAGTTCAAGCCCGATATCATCAATGGTCATTTTGTACCGACGTATGGTCTTCTCGCTGTTGCGACCGACTTCAAGCCGGCAGCAGTCTCGCTATGGGGGTCAGATATCCTTGTTTCGCCACGTAAGTCGAAGCTTCATCTGGCACGTGCTCTCTGGGTATTGCGCAACTGCGATATTATTACGTCCGACAGCGAGTATATGACTCAGGAAGCCCATAAGTTGGGCAAATTCGAAACTGAGATAATCACTGAACCGATGGGGATTTCAGAATCTGAGTTTCGGGCGCTAAGTTCGCTATCAAGAGAGAGAATTGTCGATAGGATTACTTTTCTCTCGACGCGCAGAATCGAAGCGATATACCGGGTTGATCTGCTGATAGAGGCTCTTTCTAGAGTGAGAAACGACCTTCCGCCATTCAACTGTGTGATTTGCGGGGATGGTCCTGAAAGGAAGAGAATCGAAGATTTGGCAAGGCAGTATGGACTTGATACGGTATCATTCGTGGGATGGAAGGCTGGACAAGAGTATCTGGATATGCTTGGTGGCGCGGATGTCTATGTCTCATGCTCGCGATCCGACTCGACATCTGTCTCACTTCTCGAAGCAATGGCCGGTGGATTGTTTCCGGTAGTTACGGCTATCCCCGGGAATACCGAGTGGGTAGAAGATGGAAAATCGGCACTTACGTTTCCGGATGGCGACGTCGATGCGCTTGCAGCCGCGCTGTTGAAAGCTGCGAAAAACAGGGTACTGCGAGATGATGCCGCAGCTATGAATCGAAAGACAATTGAATCGCGCGCGATCTGGGAAAAGAACATGGCCGCGATAGAAAGGGCGTTTGAAGAAGTTGTCCACCGCACCCGATAAAAATCTCCTGATAGTATCCTACTACTTCCCACCTTTCGGTATGGGAGGTGTGCAGAGAGTTGTGTCACTGACATCTCACTTGTCGCGACTGGGGTGGAATGTCAGCGTGTTGACGGTCAAACCTTCCGTATATCCTTCGCATGACAATTCCCTGATTGACAAAGTACCCAAGTCGGTGAGAATCTTCCGCGCGGCGCCGTTCGGCGCTGAGAAGCTGAAGAACATGTTCTCCAGAAATGATGCGAAGTCTGGCGCAGAGCTGACTCATACGGGAACAGAGTTAGCCCGGTGGGCAATGCTTCCTGACAGCAAGATTATTTCGCTTCCGAATATGTTGATGCTGCTGCCGGAGATTATGAAGCAATCCCGTCCTGCCGCTGTGCTGACGTCATCGCCACCACCGTCGATTCATCTGGTGGGGCTGCACGTCAGGAAGCATCACGGCATCAAGTGGGTGGCGGACTTTCGGGACATATGGTTTCCGCAATCATCAATCGATTTCAGGACGGAGCTCCACCGTAGGCTTCAACGGCATCTCGAACGCACTTATTTCAGGAACGCCGATGCCGCTGTCGTGGTCACTGATGGCCACCTCCAAATGCTAAGAACAAAATATGAAGGCATTGATAGCAAAGTTCGACATATCCCGAACGGTTTTGATGAATCTGACTACAAATCTGCCCCATCTATCGTCAAGCGGGGGACATTAAAGATAGGCTACAGTGGAACACTGAATCGCCTCACCTATGTTAGCGGTCTGTTTGATGTTTTTTTCGACCTTGCCAAAGAGCGCCCCCTGACTGTGGACATCTTCGGTGTGGTGACAGCGAGTGTCACGAACGACATCAGACGAATCGACCCCGATCAGAGTGTGATCAAGCTGCATGGCTACAGGAACCATTCGGAGGCGATTGAATTCGGTCGTTCCTGTAACGTGAATTTGATAACACTTGCGCCCGACTCTCATCTTGAGGCTACCATTCCGGGGAAAACGTACGAGGTTTTGAGAATTGAGAAGCCTGCCATTGCGGCGGTCCCTCGTGAAAGCTCGGCTTGGAGACTTCTAACCAGCTTCAATGATGTGCTGATTGTTGATGCATCAAACGTGTCTGCATCCAAAGACGATATCGCCAATCTGATCGACAGAGCAGGCAGCGATATCGGTGTACGTACTGGTATAGACGAATTCGAGTGGCACAATCTAGCCAAACGATATGACGCGCTATTGAGAGAGGTTACAGCTTAGTGCGAATCTCGATTATTATTCCGCTCTATCTGGGACGCGGTGTTATAGGTCGGTGTCTCGACAGCCTTATTGACTGCAGGGACGATTCCGGTTGCGAGATAATAGTAATCGACGACTGCTCACCGGACGGTGCTGGAGAATTCGTCAGTTCTGCTTATCCCGGCATCCGGATGCTGGTGAATGAAAAGAACATTGGCTATGCGGCGAGCGTGAATCGTGGGTTGTCGACGGCTGGCGGAGAATACATCCTGCTTCTGAATCAGGATACAGTAGTCGAGACAGGCTCAGTGGTGACGCTTGTTCGCATTTTGGAAGAACGCGAAGATATCGCTGCCGTTGCGCCACAGCTATTGAATCTGGATGGATCAATCCAAAGATCGTGCCGCTTTCTTCCCGAGCATTGGGACGTGATCAGCTATCATTTGCTGCTCGCATATCTGATTCCCGAATCGCGCATCTTCTCACGCTGGCGCATGCCAGGCTTTACGCACGATGAGGAGTTGATCGTCGAGCAACCTTCATTCTCGGCGATTTTGCTCAGGCGGTCCACTATTGAGGCTGTCGGACTTCTGGATGAGAGATTCAGAATATTCTTCAATGATGTCGATTACTGCAGAAGAATGGCAGAACATGGCGGAAAGATTCTCTTCTCGCCCGCCGCAAAAGTGACACACCAGCGTGGACAATCGACCGCTCAGATTCCACTGCGCAAGATTCTCGATGCGCATCGTGGATTTATCAGATACTTCCTCAAGCATTACCACGGCGCTGCATACCTGCTGCCGAATCTACTGATGGCTGTCTTGCTGGTGTTTTCAGGTTTCGTCAGGATGGTGTGGCAATTGATCAGACATCCGTTTATTTCAGAATGACCATCTTCTTCGCATCTGAGAACATGTCTGTCTTCAGTCTGTAGAAATAGACTCCACTCGGCCATCCGGCGGCGTCGAACTGTGTGATGTGAGCGCCTGCGCCCATCTGTTCGCTCAGCAGAGTTTCCTCCAACTGTCCGAGTACATTGTATATTCCAAGTTCTACGTAGGTCGCGCGAGGCAAGTCAAATGCAATCTTTGTGGTGGGATTAAACGGGTTGGGGTAGTTTTGCTTCAAACTGAAAGCTGAGGGGAGAAGTAAGTCGTCCGTATCGTCGTCAGCATCCAGGAGCAGAGATGGGGAGAGATTCTCTTCGATGGGGACGTATCCCGGCTTGCTTACCGTCACCGTGACTGTCGTGTCGACAGTTAGCGTGAAGGCGACTTCGATCACGCCGTCAGACCCGGTGAAGCCGTCAAAGATGATTGCTTCTTTTCCGACTACTGTCACTTGTGCTGAATCGATTGGATCGCCAATAGAATTGACATCCAGAGAGAAGCTGTTTTCGCCGAAGTCCAACTCAGTCGGAAAGGCTGTCGATACCTGCTGGGGAATATCCGTCCAGATGCGTAGCGATGGATCTCCGTAGACGTTGAGTCCGTATACAAGATCTCTGATAGTGTGGTTGTTGGCCTTTGAGTAATTATTCGCCGGTGCGAGGCGATTGTCAAGATTGAATATGCATTCATTGAAATCAATCGCGAATCTATATGAACTGGCTACCCATCCCCAGCGAGAATAGCCGATAAATGCTGCCGCGCCCGCCTGGGGCTGTGTCAACAGCCTTTCCGCAACACACGGATCTGTGTTTTCATACGGCGGCACATCCATATCGAACGCACCATTGTTGCATCCCACTGAGTAGATGATACCGCAACGATTCGAATTGGTTGCGTCGCACATTGTCGCGTGGCCCGGAGGGGCAGTCTCAGCCGTAAGTACGAATGACTTGGGCCATTCGTTATATGCTGCGGCTCGCGAGACGAATCCGTTAGCCATGCCGTGTGCGAATATATATGCCAGGTTAAAACCCTCCGAAAGCTTCGATATGAAGTCCACGGCCGCGGGTGACGCCGGAGATTCGTCGGATCCCGAAGGCGCTTCCGCAAGCGACCAGGTATCGACGTCGAGATAGGCCGGAAGCTGCTCTGCCAACATAGAATCCTGACCGATATCGTGATAGTCACGCATCTGGTCAGATGCTGCTGTCAGGAGTTTGAGCGCGAATTGATCGTCACCATCACCGGGGTTTCTCTCGTATGCGATCGATTTCTCAATGAATGCAGCGACTTCAGTCGGTGTGTCCACAGGAACTCTGCCGATCATTATTTCGGGAGTGATATCGGGGGAGTCGTCGTACATCTCGCCGTAGATTCCATCTCCGTCGGCATCCCATTCACCTGTGAGATCGGCATAATAGAGATCGCATACTTGCTGCATGTCGAGAGCAATATCGGTGGATCTGTCGAGATGAAATGCGTATCTGATCGGAACGACAGTCTCATCGCCACCGAGAAGAACCCACCGAGTTCCGCCATCATACGCATCGATCAAGTAGTTTCTGATTCTTTCCGGATTGTCAACACCGGAACTCTGCGAGTAGATATCTTCGGTGGTGACAATTTCTGCAGAGTATCCGAGCTGCCGTTTCCATTTGATCAATGGCCGGAACGCTTCTGCCAGATATGCAGAGGTTATGATTATGTACTCCGCCGAAAATGAAGCTGGCGAAAATGATGTGTGCGACAGCGAATCATCATCCGGAACTGCTCTGGTATCAGAGATGCTTCTGGAAATCGACTCGAAGAGAGCTTGTTGCGCCAATCGAGATTCCTCGCATAGTTCTACAGCTGCACCGGTGATCTCTACACTGACGTCATTGTAATACCAGAGGCGACACTCTGCAGAATCATAGGTGTAGAGTGAAACCCAGATATCGACTACGGTGATTTCATCCAGCTCCAGAGTCCCCGCTATGGCAGTGCGTGGCTGACCCTGAAAATTGAGTGGTTCCCCGGTAATTCCTGACGTGTCGAAAAATCCAACCGCGTCTGTTGTGAGATACGCTAGCTGCATCCGTTCATCGTCGAAGTCAGATATTTCGATTGAGTCGATTGCCTTTGACGTAGCAATGATATCTGAAACATCTCCACGGCAGATAAAGCGGATTTTCCGAACCGGATAATCACATCCGGGTATCTCATATTCCTGAGTGCTCGCGTGTGATTCGCCGTAATATGAGGTGACCTCGTCGCTGCACGAGATTGGGAACACCTCGGCCCGAACGTCGATTGCGGTTGAAATCAGAGGCAACACCAGCAATGTAAGCGCGATCATTAGTCCCCTCACGGCTGACCCTTTCCCTGTTATCCAGCAGTTTAGCCGGGAATTAGAAACGCAACTGGTCTGCCAGCAGGCGTCTCATGTGATGGGTATATTGTGCGCTGGCAAGATGTTGCCAGGCAATGGTTTGCGTATGCATCTTCGTCATTCATGTCGATTGTTCCGGATTGGGACGATTTCTAAAAGCCGATAATGTGGGGAAGTCCCTACAGGACTGGAGGTAACGCAACACTCTTTTTATATTTTTCTCATACTTTTAAACTTGACAGTAGGGCACTTCAAGAAGATATTAGCGGTGGGTTGTTAATGGGTCAAAGTGGTCGAATGTGGGGAGCTAGTGGGTTTAGCCTCGATTGACCCCTTAGCTCATCTGTCGGACAAACTGAGAATGAAAGCGGGAAGGCAATGCCGGCCCTCAGAGACGAAACAAAAATCAGAGTCACGGGATACAAAGGCAAGTACAGCGCAATTCTTGATGATAAGAACCGTCTAACTCTGCCGGCTCCACTCAGGAAGACTCCGCCTCGGGCAAAGTCTCGGTCAAAGAAGACGCAGGATCGGTTTGTGCTGACACGTACTCTTGATGGCGGTCTTGCGCTTTATCCTGTTTCGGAGTGGATACTGATTGAGGCGAAGTTGTCTGAGGGTCCGTTCACTCATCCTGACACCAGATATTTCAGTAGGATTTTGTATGCCTCTGCGATTGAAGTTGTCCTTGATTCACAGGGGAGGATACCTGTGTCCAAGCCTCACCAGGAGATGGCAGGAATTGCTCGTGACGTCACGGTAACCGGGCATGGGCATTTCATCGAGATTTGGAATCCGAAGCGGTACAAGCAGTACGTGGCCGGATATGGAAAGAGTTGGGAGGATGCCGCCAGGGATCTCAACCCGGGACTATGAGCGAGATATTACACTTGCCGGTACTGGTCGAGCGAGTTCTGGAACTCCTCTTAACGAATCGATCAGGACGGTATCTGGATGGGACTTGCGGACTTGGTGGTCATGCTGAATCGATACTGAAGGAACTCACTGACGAGGGAAAGCTCATCTGCATCGACAGGGACGTTAAAATGCTTCAAGTTGCCAGGAATAGACTGCAGGAACATTCGGATCGCGTGAGTTTTCATCACGCCTCATACGATCAAGCTGGCAATGTCTCCGAAGTCAAGAACAGTACGCTGGACGGGATTTTGCTTGACCTTGGGATATGTTCCGCACAGCTTGACGATGATGTTCGTGGTTTCAGCTATCGTTTTGATGCTCCTCTCGACATGCGTTTTGATCAGCAGTCGGGTACGACCGCCGAAGAGTATGTCAACTCGGTCTCGTCAGAAGAACTCTCAACCATACTCCGATCCTATGGTGATTTTGTCAATCCCCGGAAAATAGTTGAACGGATAATATCGCGCCGTAAGCAGTCTCCTCTTCGCAGTGTGGGCGATTTAGTATCGTGCGTGGAGGATCTGTTTCCGAGAAAACAGAAGAACAAGCTCACGGCGAGATTACTGCAGTGTGTGAGAATTGCCGTCAATGGGGAGTTGGATAAGCTCGACAGAGCTCTTCCCACGCTGGTTGAATTTCTTAAACCGGGTGGACGGCTCGCTGTGATTTCATACCACAGCCAGGAAGACAGAAGAATAAAGAGGTTTATCAGGCAGTCAAGCAGAGATTCGGGTTTGCCGCCTGAAATAGAGGCCTGTATGAAGGGCATAGGCCTCACCTTGCGCTCGGTCACACGGAGGGCGGTGAAAGCCGCCGACAAAGAGGTTCGCGTGAACCCGCGGGCGCGCAGCGCTCGTCTCCGTGTGGCGGAGAGAGTGTAATCTTCATAGTAATGGTATGAGTGGGGGGACGCAGGTCTCCCGTAATGGGAGGCCTGCATTTCCTCGGCTGGGACATCATGGTATCGTTGGCATTTCAGGGACGATTTGCCGGACTTGTGTCCTTTGGCAAAACAATCGGAATATTGCTTCTTGTAATATTTCTTGCGGCCTCATTTGTGCTCGAGCGCTATCACATCGCGCGCGTGGCAATCGACAGCGGACGACTTGAAGGCGAAGTCAAACAACTCCACAAAAACAAGGCGTATCTTCAATCTCAAGTTTCCCAACTTGAGTCGCTCGATCATGTCGGTTCAGTCGCAGCCGAGAAATTCGGACTCGGCATCCCGCATCCCGATCAAATAGCCTGGCTCACAGATTCGGTCTTGGGTTCCTCACAAGGCCGGTCTGTCCTGACGAGAGCCATAAACCGCATCGGCTATCTGTACGCGGGTTTGAAGGTGCCATCAGTCGTGCGTTCGAGCGCGGCCGCAAATGTGAGGACATCAGAGTGAAGAAGCCAAAGATCTCGACCAGACGGCTGGCGCTAATGTTCGTACTCGTCACGCTAGGCTGGTGCGCGATCATGGCTCGCTTCGCTCAGGTCCAGATTCTTGAAGGCGCACGGTACGATGAACTCGTCATCAGGCAGTGCTGGGGTGAATTCGAGCTCTCCGCCAAGAGGGGCGCCATCTATGACTGCAACGAGAACCTACTAGCGTTCGACGTTCCATCAGAATCTTTCTATACATATGCTGCAGGCAGACAGCATCTCCGTGAAATAGGCAAGCGAGTTGGCTACCTGGCAGGCGATCCCGCCATGACCGAACGAATCATCATCAGGCCCGGCAAATTCAACTGGCTTGTACGCAGAGCAGATCCCAAACTCGCGGACGAAATCAAATCGTTGGATATGGACAGCGTGCGATTTCACTCGGAATTCAAACGAACCTATCCCTACGGATCTCTTGGAATGGATCTTATTGGGCAGGTGGACGCTGATCATTCCGGCATTTCCTGTCTCGAGATTGCATACAATGGACTTCTGAAGTCCACTCCCGGTATCGCGACATTTCAAAGAGATGGCCGGGGCAAGGTCTACCGCATCTCCGATGCTCCCCTTGTGCGCCCCAAACCTGGCGCCGATCTGAAGCTGACGCTGGATTATGAATATCAGCAGATACTCGAAGAGGAGTTGAAGAAGGCCGTTTGCAAGTGGAACGCCAAATCCGGCATCGCAGTGTTCGTTGAAGTCTCGACCGGACGAATACTCGCCGCCGACTGCTATTCTCCAGTCGATGAGAATGCAGGTAGTGAACAGATTTTTAAGACCAGGATCGTGACTGATCTGTTCGAACCTGGTTCCACTTTCAAGCTGGTCGCGTTCGCGGGAATGATCGAGGAGAAACTCTTTTCTCTCAATGATACGATGTGGGCCGGAATGGGCGAGTTTAGGTTCAACGGTCGTACTATGCATGATGACAAGAAACTGGGAACGATCACATTCAGGAGGGCGTTTGAGCTCTCCTCGAATATAGCAACCGGCAGGTTCAGCCAGACACTATCCGGAAAGCGCCTTTACAAATATGCCCGGCTTTTCGGTTTCGGTCAGCCGACCGGTACCGATCTGCCCGGTGAGCAGAGAGGGCAGCTTGCCAAGCCGAGAAGATGGAACGAGTTTTGGACGGCGCAGATATCGATAGGCCACGGGGTGTCGGTGAACGCCCTGCAGCTCGCCTCTGCATTTGCCGCGATCGCCAACGATGGTGTGCTTATGAGGCCGTATCTGGTCGAGGAGATCAGAAATGAGTCAGGCAGAGTGGAGGAGAAGTTTCAGCCGCATGCTGTCAGACGCGTTGTGTCAAAGGAGACAGCGGCGACAATGCGCGATTTGATGGGTGGCGTTGTCGACTCCGGCACTGCACAGGTGGCCCGCATCGAAGATGTCCCGTTTTCCGGAAAAACAGGGACTGCACAGAAGCCTGATCTTGAAAATGGCGGATATTTCTGGGACAAGTATATGGCAGGATTCGGAGGCTTCTTCCCG
This sequence comes from Candidatus Zixiibacteriota bacterium, assembly GCA_018820315.1. Classification (NCBI taxonomy): domain Bacteria; kingdom Pseudomonadati; phylum Candidatus Zixiibacteriota; species Candidatus Zixiibacteriota bacterium. The sequence goes on from JAHJOQ010000073.1 coordinate 109,810, forward strand.
AGGGAAAATCCGCGAATCGCAGGAGTAGTCATAATCGACGAACCTCAAAGAGTTCACTACGGAGGCTACACCGCAGCACCAGTGCTCGCAGAATTCGCGCGAAGAACAACCCTTCTCGAAAAAACTCGCAAGAACTGGGCGAAGGAGAATAGTAAAGCCGATGCGGCCGACACGCGCGTCACCGAGCGCAGCAAAGACAACAGCATTGACAACCCGGAGGAGGAGAGTCGAAGCATGGCAAGTTCAATGAGCCTTCAGGAATCACTCGCATGGTTATCGAAGCCTTCAGAGACGCTCAGTTCCCCGTGTAACCGGCAACTGCTGAAGTGCAGAGAACAGATGCAGTCAGGCATTCTGCCGGACATGAAGGGATTGTCTGCGCGTGACGTTGTGATTCTGCTCCAGGACCTCAATTGTAGAATTTCTGTGAGCGGCAGTGGCAGGATAGAGAGTCAGGTGCCGAGCGCAGGTTGCAGGATAGCTGACATAGAGACTGTATCGCTTGTGTGCGGATCAAATAGTGGAGGCTGAAATCCGACTCAATGATTTGATAAGTGTGCTTCCCGTCAAGGAAGTCATCGGCTCCGATACTATCGAAATCGGCAAGATCGAATACGATTCTCGGGAGATCGAGCCTGACGATGTCTTTGTCGCTCTTGTCGGCGCGAATGTCGATGGTCACGATTACATATCTAATGCAGTGGACAAGAAGGCAGCATGTCTTGTGGTGGAGAGGACGCCCGATACGCACGCGTCCGTTTGCGTGACGGTACCGGATACTCGTGAGGCACTGGCCCTTCTGTCGGCGAAGTACTACGATTACCCTTCCCGGCAAATGAAGACCCTTGCTGTGACCGGCACAAATGGGAAAACGACAGTGACGTATCTGATCAAGTCCATATTCGAGGAGCGCGGTCGCAGAATCGGTTTGATTGGCACTATAGAATATCTCACGGGTGAGCATAGGATAAGCGCAGTCAACACGACACCGGAGTCTCTGCAGTTGGAGCGCCTCCTGATGATTATGAAGAGTGAGCGCATTCGGACAGTCGTTATGGAAGTGTCGTCCCATGCCCTGGTGGCAGGACGCGTCAGGATGATCGATTTCGATGTGGTTGGGATTACAAATCTCACGCAGGATCATCTCGACTTTCACAAGACTATGCAGGAATACAGAGACGCGAAAGCCACTCTCTTCGATATGGCTGCCGGTGATGACAAGTGGGCGGTGCTAAACTTGGATGATTCAGAATATGAGTTCTTTCGGGCAAGAGTGAAGTCACCTTATCTGTCGTACTCCATCTCCGACCGTCAGGCTGATTTGTCTGCAACTGATATTCGCACCAGTCCGACAGGATCGAGTTTTCACCTGATTACGCCCCTTGGTGAGGAAGATATCGCCTTGAAACTCGCAGGTGAACACAATGTTTCGAACGCGGTCTGCGCGGCGGCGTTCGCGATGGCTGCCGGAATGGACATTGGCGCGATTAAACGCGGTTTAGATGAAGCATCGCACGTACCGGGCCGGCTTGAGCCCATTGAAAATGACCGGGGAATTCACATATTCGTCGATTACGCTCATACGCCCGATGCACTCGAACACGCTTGTTCTGTCTGCAGAAGTTTAACCGAAAGCAAGCTGGTAGTATTGTTCGGATGTGGCGGAGACCGAGATAAATCGAAACGAAAGCTGATGGGTGAGGCTGTCTCCCGATACGCTGATCGAATCGTTGTGACCTCGGACAATCCTCGCTCGGAAGATCCACTGGCTATTATAGAAGAGATCAAACCAGGTCTCGATTCAGCGGTTCATGCTGACATTGTCCCGGATAGAAAAGAAGCCATCAAGGCAGCTCTAGATAGCTGCTCCGAGAATGATGTGTTGCTTGTTGCCGGCAAAGGTCACGAAGACTATCAGATAATCGGCAAAACGAAAACTCACTTTGATGACCGCGAAATTGTTCGCGAGTTGTTAAGAAAGAATGCATGATACGCGCTGAATTTGATACCATCGCTCGAATCATTAGCGCTGTTAGATCTGAAGGCAGGCTCTCCGGAGTCTCTTTCACGGGTGTATCGATCGACAGTCGGACAATCCGGGAGGGAAATCTCTTCGTGGCGGTCGCAGGCAAATCTGAGGATGGTCACAGGTTCATCCCGGATGCAATCAAGCGCGGCGCGGCAGGGATCATCGCCAAGGCAGACTATGAGTATGATCCGGGCGAAAAGGGTGTAGTATTTTTCGCGGTTGAGGATACTCTCGAAGCCTTGCTGAAACTGGCCGCGTGGTGGCTTTCCAGATTCGAACTGAAGAAGATCGCTGTTACGGGCACGAACGGCAAGACCACGACAAAGGAAATGATTGCCGCAATCCTCTCGCGACTGCACTCGGTGTATCGATCACCCGGCAACTTCAACAATCTGTTCGGAATACCGCTTTCTATTTTCGAGATGGAAGGAAGTTATGACTTCGCTGTATTCGAGTTCGGCATGAGCACCACTGGCGAGATTGCACGGTTGACCCGAATCGTGCAGCCGCAATACGGCCTCATCACCAACATCGACGCAGCCCATCTGGAGACAATGTTGAGTGTCGACGCCATCGCAGCAGCGAAATTCGAACTTTTCGACAACATGCCTTCCGATGGCACAGTCTTCATCAATCTTGACAATGATTATCTCCGGCGGCGATTCGATACAGAGAGACACGAAAAGTATGGATTCGGGGTTCATAGCAGAACGGGTTTCTCACCTGATAGATTTGAAATCAATGGTTCAGGCTGCGCGAGATTCGAGCTTGAAAGCATCGGTGAGGTGCATTTGGCTATGCCGGGATTGCACAGCCTTTACAACGCGATCGGCGCTGCAGCGGTCGCGCATTATCTGAAGATTCCCGGGCGTGAGATCAAGGCGGCGCTCGAATCGTTCAGATCGGTAGAGATGAGAATGGAGACGTTCACGGTCGCCGGTGTATTGATCATCAATGATTCGTATAATGCCAATCCGAATTCCATGAAATATGCGCTCGATACGCTCGAATCCATCAACGCGAGGGGGCGGAAATTCGCAGTGCTCGGCGATATGTTCGAGCTCGGCGTGACCGAATCCGAGCTGCATCGTCAAGTGGGAGCTCACGCCGCGAAATCAGGTCCCGACTTCCTCATTACGTGCGGCGATCGTGCCAGAGATATCTCTGCGGCCGCAGTCGAGATGGGATATCCCTCGGACGCTACAAAGCACTTCGCGAACGTGAATGACGTTACCGAACATCTTCTTGCAAGATTGCACTCGGGCGATGCCGTGCTCATTAAAGCATCACGCGGAATGGCTTTCGATCGCATCACTACGGGATTGCAGTCGCAACTCGGGAGGAGCAACTGATGTTCTACCATCTCCTGTATCCATTGACCGACTCCGTATCGTTCTTCAATCTCTTCAAGTACATCACATTCAGGAGTGCCGGTGCCATTTTGACTGCGCTCATTGTGAGTTTGATTTTCGGGCCGCTCTTCATACGCGTGCTGAAAGGCAGGGGGGTGAAGGAGACGATTCGGCAGGAGGGACCGAAATCGCACTATGCCAAGGAAGGCACACCTACAATGGGAGGGATCATCATCCTTGCTGCGATCATAATTCCGACATTGCTCTGGGCCGACCTGACGAACCGGTTTATACAGTTGATTCTCTTCGTGACCGTGTGGATGGGAGCAATCGGATTCATGGATGATTATATGAAGGCGATACTCCGGCATCCGAAGGGCATGGTTGGCAAATACAAATTGGCTGGCCAGGTGATCTGCGGCTTGATTCTCGGTCTTGTGCTGTACTATTATGCTCCGTTTCCGACATTCGGAACCACCACGGAGATACCTTTCGTCAAAGACTACATTCTCAATTTCAGTTCGGTGATCGTCTTTGTGCCGTTCGTTGTCCTCGTAATAACGGGATCATCGAACGCGGTCAATCTTTCGGACGGGCTCGACGGGTTGGCAACGGGTCTCTGTGGGATCGCGTTTGTTGCATTTGCAGGTTTTGCCTATGTGAGTGGGCGTAACGATTTCTCGCAGTACCTGCAGATCATGTATCTCGAAGGCGCAGGCGAATTGACGATATACTGCGCTGCAACGATGGGCGCAGCGCTCGGCTTTCTCTGGTACAACTCGCATCCGGCGGAAATATTCATGGGTGACACGGGCGCGCTGGCACTCGGAGGAGCGATGGGCGCGATCGCGATAATGCTCAAAAAAGAACTCTTGCTTCTCATTGTCGGAGGCGTCTTCGTCGCCGAAGCGCTTTCTGTGATATTGCAGGTGTCATCGTTTAAGCTGCGCGGCGTAAGAATATTCAAGATGGCGCCATTGCACCATCATTTTGAACAATTGGGATGGCCGGAAACCAAGGTGGTTACGCGCTTCTGGATAATTGGTGTGATTTGCGCTTTGCTGACGTTGGCGACGCTCAAAGTGAGATAGAGTCTGATATGAGAGTGGACAGAGCTGAAAACAAGAAGGTCGGTGTGGTCGGTGCCGCAAGATCCGGCATTGCGGCTGCTCTGCTGCTCAATCGGCACGGTGCGGATGTATTCGTGTCTGATTCGCGTAATGCTGATCTGCTTGCCGATGCGATTGACAGCCTCAGACCGAGGGGTATCGAATACGAAACGGGAGGCAATACAGCTAAGGTCTTCCGGGAAAAAGATTATGTGGTGCTCAGCCCCGGCGTACCACCCGACGCTCCGATTGTTAAGCAGATCGAGGCGGCAGGGGTCCCGACCATTTCCGAGATTGAACTCGGCTACTGGCTCTGCGACGGTCATATCGCTGCGGTGACAGGCTCTAATGGCAAGACTACCACGACTTCGCTTACTGGTGATATCTTCAAGCGTTCCGGGAAGCCGACTTTCGTGGCAGGCAACATCGGAGCTCCATTTTGTGATATTTGCGATGAAGTTCCACAAGATGGCTGGGTGGTACTGGAAATATCATCCTTTCAACTGGAGAAGTGCTACGAATTCAAACCGGAAATCGCTGCAGTGCTGAATTTGACTCCGGATCATCTCGATCGGTATGGAGAGTTCTCGACCTATGCTGAGATGAAGATGAGAATCGGGGAAAATCAAAGCGATGATGACGCGTTCATTGCTAATTTCGACGATGCCTATCTTGTAGGGCTTGCTGCCAGACTCGCTGCTGAGAAATACTACTTCAGCCTTTCAGAGAAAGTGAATCCCGGAGTTTATATTCAGGATGAAGCGTTGCTTTTCAATGCAAACGGAAGAGTTCGTTCGATCATGCCCATCTCAGAAATTTCACTTCCGGGACCGCATAATCTGGCAAACTGCGCAGCCTCAGCGCTCATCGCGCTCCTGGCTGATATTCCTGATAGCGCGATTCGGGAGTCTCTTTCTTCATTCCCCGGAGTGGAGCATCGACTGGAGAAGTGCGGCGAAGTAGATGGCGTTGCGTTCGTGAATGACTCCAAGGCCACGAATGTCGATTCGGTATGGTACGCGCTCCAGAGCATTTCCGGCAGGCTTGTTGTGATTATGGGTGGACGAGACAAGGCTGGAGATTTCTCGAGATTGCGCGAGCTGGTAGCTGATCGCGTCGACACTGTCGTTCTGATTGGCGAGGCTACGGAAAAGATGGAATCAGCCTTTGGCGACGTCACATCAATCCGCAGAGCTGAAAGTATGGATGACGCTGTTCGGATGGCATTCAATGCAGCCAAACCTGATGGGACAGTGCTTCTGTCTCCGGCATGTGCATCATTCGATATGTTCACGGATTATGAGCATCGCGGAAAAGCGTTTAAAGATGCTGTAGCTGAACTTCGAAGGGAATCGAAATGAAGAGAACATCTCGACATGGCGTCGACTTGATGCTCTATACGGCGGTACTGCTTCTGATGACGATCGGTGTGGTCGAGGTCTATTCTTCATCGGTGTTCCTTGCCGATAGCAAGTTCTCCGGACAACATGCTCACTTCTTCGGGAGACAACTTCTCTTCTTCGGAGTGGCTCTCTTCTCGATGCTTGTGTTCGCCGCTGTGGATTATCGATGGATTAGGAAGATCATCTGGCTGGCTGCGCCGGCATCGATTGCGCTCCTCGTTATAGCTTTGTTTATGCCGAAGATCAATGGCGCATCAAGATGGATCAGTCTGGGATTCGCAAGCATTCAGCCATCCGAGCTGTTTAAGTATGTTATGGTATTCTTGTTGGCAGACTTCCTTGCCAATGACAGTGAGAGGACGAGCAGCCCGCATTACTCTGTATTGATAATGGTAATCATAGGCCTCGGCATGGGGTTGATTCTCATCGAGCCGGATCTGGGTACGCTGATAGTATTGTCCATCGTAGCGATTGGCCTGCTCTTCGTCGGCGGTGTAGGTCTCGGTAAAGTGGTCCTTGGGGGGAGTATTCTCTCGATGGCTGGATATGTCGCTGTCTTTGTTTTCGGTTACAAGCGCGGAAGGCTGGTGGAGTATCTCAATGCGCTTGAGGATCCGTTGCAGGGAGCGTATCAGGTAAAGCAATCGATTTTGTATATCGGCTCCGGCGGATTTCTAGGGAAGGGCATCGGGCGAGGCGCCGCGAAACTATTCTTCCTTCCCGAAGTGCATACAGATTTCATATTTGCGAATTTCGCCGAGGAAGGCGGGTTTATCTGGGTGTTTATAATGCTTGCGCTCTTCTTCATCATCTTCTGGAGAGGGATGAGAATCGCGGTAGCGTCGCAGGATCGTTTTGGTTTCTTCCTTGCATTTGGGATAACGATGGTCCTGACGGCCAGCGCCTTGATCAATATCGCTGTAACAGTAAACCTGATTCCGACCACAGGGATGCCGCTGCCGTTTGTCAGCTACGGCGGAACGTCTCTTCTGATCTCCGCATCCGCAGTCGGAATCTTATTGAATATATCTCGAAGGCAGAAGAAGAAAGTGTCTCTGTTTGAAAAGCATGGATGAGATAACAATTGCAATAGCCGGTGGCAGGACCGGGGGGCATCTGTTCCCGGCACTCGCTGTGGCCGAAAGTCTGAAGACAATGAGCAAGGATGTCAACTTGTTTTGGATAGGTACTAAGGATGGGATGGAGGCCAGGGTCGTACCCGAAGCCGACTACCCGTTCTTTTCGATATCCGCCATTCCATTGCGGAGAAACATGAGCATCAAGAATCTCGCGATCCCATTTGTTCTTGCTCGCGGAACTTTGCAATCACTGAGGCTGCTGAGAAAGACACATGCAAGGGCTGTCTTTGCGACGGGTAGTTTTGTCTGCGTGCCTGTCTTGCTCGCTGCTCGCCTAGCTCGAATAAAAATACTGCTGCAGGAGCAGAATTCCTATCCCGGTCTAACCACGAGGTTGTTTGCAAGGCACGCTGTCGCCGTGTTCGTTGCTTACCGTTCAGTGAAGGACTTCATGCATCCGGATACGAATGTTGTCGAAACAGGAAATCCGCTCCGACCCGGGTTCGAAATCGGCAGTCGGGATAAAGGCGTGGAACTGTTCCAACTCAATCCATCGATGAGAACATTGTTGATATTCGGAGGCAGTCAGGGAGCTGAAGCGATAAACCTGCTTGTGATGGACAATCTTGAGAGACTTGCTGAGCAGGAGGATCTTCAGCTTATCTGGCAGACCGGGCGGGGGATGTTCCAGGAGTGTCAAGATCGATTCGACGAATCACGAGCGCGAGGGGTGGTGTTGCCATTCATCGACAGAATGGACTTGGCATACGCCTGCGCTGACCTGGTGATCTGCCGCTCAGGTGCAATGACTCTGGCGGAGCTGGCGTCGGCTGGTAAACCGGCAATTCTCGTTCCTTATCCCTACGCTGCCGAGAGTCATCAGGAATACAACGCGAACCTCGTCTCTGAAAATGGCGCAGCGATTGTGATGAAGCAGAAAGATATTGCGGAAGACGATCTCGTAGGGAAAGCTCTCGATCTCATGCGCGATGTCAAAACGCTGGAAAGAATGTCCGAGTCTTCCCGGAAGCTCCACACTCCGAATGCTTCTGATGCAATTGCGAGAGCAATACTGTTGGAGGTTACAGGATGAAGTTCGGAAAGATTAAGAAACTCCACTTTGTCGGTATCGGCGGAATCGGAATGTCGGGTATTGCAGAGATGCTTCACAACGAGGGCTTTGCAATAACCGGAAGTGATCTTGTAGCGACTGAGGTTACGGATCATCTCGTCGATTTAGGCATCACAATATCATTTGAGCACGACTCGAAGAATGTTGGCGATGCTCATGCCGTGGTGATTTCATCGGCTGTGCACAGCGATAATCCTGAAGTAATCTCTGCTGTGAAATCGAGAATACCTGTGATTCGACGGGCAGAAATGCTCGGTGAGTTGATGCGTACCAAATTTGGTATCGGTATCGCCGGAACTCACGGCAAAACCACAACAACATCAATGACCGGTTATGTGCTGACCGAAGGAGGATTCGATCCTACTGTCATCGTAGGAGGTCGGGTGCAGCAGTACGGCACAAATGTCAAATTCGGCACCGGCGACTGCATGGTGGCCGAAGCGGATGAATACGACAGATCTTTCCTGAACCTGACTCACTCGATGGCGGTCATAACAAGTCTCGAAGCCGATCATCTCGATTACTACGGATCGTTCGAGAATATCAGAGAAGCGTTCATTCAGTTCGCCAATAAGGTGCCGTTCTACGGGAATATATTCTTGAACATGGATGATGAAAATGTCATATCGCTCATCCCGGAATTGAAGCGCCCGATTGTCACATTCGGATTGACGACTCAGGCGGATGTGAGGGCGTCGAATCCAACGTACGATAAGCACTCATCAACGTTTAAAGTGCATCACAATGGCAACAAAGTTGGCGAGTTTACGATCAATCTGCCGGGGCTGTTCAATGTTAGGAATGCTCTGGCGGCGATTGCTGTCGGCCTCGAGTTCGAGATGCCGCTCGATAAGATCAGAAGTGCGCTCGAAAGCTTCCAGGGAGTTATCAGGAGGTTTGAGATCAAAGGTGAGGAGGGTGGTGTGATGGTCGTTGATGACTATGCGCATCATCCGACAGAAGTTGAGGTAACTCTCCGTGCCGCCAAAGTCGGTTACCATCGTCCGATCGTGGCGATATTCCAGCCGCATCTCTATTCTCGGACCAATGATTTCTATCGTGAATTCGCAAAGGCTCTTCTGTTGTCGGATATGTTGATCGTGACGGGAATCTATGCTGCGCGGGAGAAACCGATGCCGGGCATCTCGGGCGAGATGATCGTCACCGCCGCCGCCGGGTACGGTCACAGAAACTGCCACTACGTCGAAGACATGCACAGCATTCCGCAGTTCGTCAGGGAAAATCGCATCGATGACTCGATAGTAATGACGATAGGTGCAGGAGATATATATCACATCGGTGATGATATTTTGAAGGAGTTGAAGCGTTGAATACGCGCGTCAGAATTGTGATCGCAATTACGGTGTCATTGTCAGCAGGGTTTTTCGGTTTCTGCTATTTCTATCCGCTTCTGACCGTGACCGGCCACAGGATGATGGTTTGTGACAAAGATGTAGATATTGACTTTGCGACTCTGTTGGATACCACTGCTGATGTCAATCTGTTCAGGCAACCACTGCAGGATTACTCGGAGGCTCTACTGTCCAGACTACCGGAGTTATCATCGGTGACTTGCAGAATTGATCTCGCCGGAAAGGTCGTGTGCAGGGGTGAAAGAAAACTGCCGATTGCGCTGATTTGCCTCCCGGAAACTTATGGGATATCTTCCCGATGTGAACTGCTGCCATTCAGACAATGCGGCGATGTTGAAGCCTTGCCTCTTGTGACAGGGATCAAGATCGAGAAGGTTGAGAGCTATGCTCCCGTGCCATCGCCGAAATTGAAAGAGGCATTACGATTCTGCAAACTGCTCCACAACCGGTATCCCGAGCTCTGCAGTGCGATATCCCAGATAGATTTCGAATCCAGTGATGCTCCGGTTCTCATTTTGAGAAATTCCGAGACCCGCATAATCATTGGATGTGGTGATCTGGATGAGAAGTTATCCTGCTTGAATCTAATTCTCGACCGTCTGAAGAATGCACCGGCGGGAGAGTTTGATATGCAGTACGGACGATCAATTGTTGCGAGAGATCTGACTTAGCAAAAGGAATACATGATGCAAGCGAGAAACACTGTCACCGGACTCGACATTGGATCGCACAAGATCTGCTGCGCGATTGGACAAATAGGACCTGACGGGGAGCTGGCACTATGTGGCGTAAGTGAACTTCCTTCCGAAGGGATCAAGAACGGCACGATCATTAGCAAGGAACGTGCAAGCAACGTGATTTCAGAGGTTCTTAGACGTGTGGAAGAGAAGGCAGGTGTGAAGCCGGGGCCGGTGCATGTAAGCATCGCCGGTGAGCACATACGCGGACTCAATAGCCGTGGCGCTGTCTCGATCTCCATGATCGAAGGGGAGATTACTCAGGACGAGATCGAGAGAGTTGTGGATCTTGCGAAAGCTGTCAGAATCCCCGAAGATCAGGAACGCCTGCATGTCATTCCTCAGCACTATTCAGTCGACGAAAGAACAGACATCAGCGATCCTGTCGGGATGTCAGGCGAGCGCCTTGAAGTCGAAGTTCACATCGTCACAGCCTCGATGTCCGCAGCAGGGGACCTGCTGGATTGTGTGAGAGAAGCGGGTGCGAATGTCGTCGAAATGGTCTTCAGCCCGATTGCGTCCGCGGAAGTACTGCTAACGCCCGCAGAGAGACAGAAGGGTGCAATTCTTCTGGATATTGGCGCCGGAACTGTAGACGTAGCGCTTCACTTCCGTAACACCGTATGGCACACGGCATCGATTCCTCTCGGTGGCAGAAACGTGACTTCCGACATCGCCTATGGACTGCGCCTTCCGATGGAGGCTGCCGAAGAATTGAAGATATGTCAGGGATCGGCGGTCATATCTCGTGTCGATCCAAGCGAAAAGCTCGCTTTGCCGGACCTTGGTGAATTCTACCAGCGGCGCATCTCCCGCACTGTCCTCGCGGCGATCATCGAACCGAGGGTTGAAGAGATGTTCGGAATAATCAGGAGGCAACTTGTCAAGATCTCAGTCTACGACAAAATGGAGGGCACAGTTGTGATGACCGGTGGAGGTGCGTGTCTCAATGACATTGAAGCTCTCGCTGAACGAATTTTCAAGTTTCCTGCTCGACTCGCGACACCGAAGATATTTGATGATGAGATTTATTATAGCAGTCCATACAGCGTTGCAGTGGCGGTCGGCTTGTTGAAGTACGGTCTCATGCAACGTGTGGAAGAAGAGGCTGATCCCGGATTCTTTGGTAGAATGGGGCGCAGCTTCGAGAAAGCTTTTAATGCAATATTAAATATATAGGAGGGATGTATGATCAGCTTTGCTGAAGACTATCTTAACAAAGCCCGGATCAAAGTGGTCGGCGTCGGGGGAGCAGGCAACAACGCAGTCAATCGCATGATCGATGCAGGTCTGGTTGGGGTCGAGTTCTTGGCGATCAACACTGACGCCCAGACGCTGGAGGGCTCGAAATGTGCGAACAAAGTGCAGATCGGTAGCCGCTGCACAAAAGGCCTTGGAGCCGGAGCCGATCCGGAAATCGGTCGAAAGGCTATCGAAGAGGACCGGGAACTTGTTGCTGAAGGGTTCAGTGGCTGCGACATGGTGTTTGTCACCGCAGGCATGGGCGGCGGAACCGGCACCGGCGCGGCACCGATCGTCGCTGAGATCGCTCGCGAAGTCGGTGCTCTCACTGTGGCTGTCGTTACGAAGCCGTTCACTTTTGAAGGGAAGAAGCGTCTTAACAAGGCGCTGCTCGGCATCGACGAATTGAAGAGCCGTGTAGACACGATGATCGTAATTCCGAATCAGCGACTCATCGAAGTCGTCGACAAGGGCACGACGTTCACTCAGGCATTCCTGATGGCTGACGAGACCCTGCTGCACGCGACACGCGGAATATCGGATCTCATCACAATCCCCGGAATTATCAACTGCGATTTTGCCGATGTGAGAACCGTGATGCGCGGCAGGGGAGAGGCTTTGATGGGAACCGGTTTCGGCGAGGGCGAGAATGCCGGTGCCGATGCTGCCAAAGCAGCTATCAATTCACCACTGTTGGAGAACACCTGCATATCCGGTGCGAAGGGCGTTTTGATCAATGTCTGCGGTGGCGAGAACATGACTCTCACGCAGGTCAACGATGCGACAAACGTGATTTATGATGCTGCCGGAAGCGATGCCGAAATCATATTCGGCGCGGTGATTGATCCGACTCTCGGCGACGAGATGCGCGTAACGGTTATCGCCACCGGATTCGGCAGATATGAGAAAGAGGTTTACGATTACGATACCAATGTTGTCGATCTGTTTCATCAGCAACGGGTTGCCTCGACACAAGAGGTCGTGACAATATCGAGAGATAAGAGGGTTGCGGTAGGTGCCGAGATGGTTCATGCCGGCGATATCGATCGCGACGATCTCGAGGTGCCGACGTTTCTGAGAAAGGCTATCGACAACAGGTAATTAGTCCCACCCTGTTCCTCAACCAGCCGAGGATAGGGATAACGAGAGCCTCCGCACCCACTCGGAGGCTCTCACCTGATGGTCTTCTGCAAGACACGCTGCTCATGCTCTGATACAACGCCGTCAGGAATCCTTTCCTGACGGAATCCCACCGTAACCAATGCACGTCCATTCACTGTCAACGGGAATCAATATGTCCTCCCTGCCACCATATGCTGACGCGCTCGAGTACCGCCACTGCCACGGTTCCTCAACCAGACCCTTACGAACAGGGTTGTTATGAATGTACTCAATCTTCTGTCGCAAGATATCCTCAGATGAGATCACCAGACTATCGAACCGTGGCTTCCATAGAGCCGATCCCTTCCCCGATTCGCGCGCTGTGGCGCGCCGAGCGCGGCAGATAGTCTCCTGTATGTCTGGCCCCGCGTCCAGCCGCCCGATTTGTCTTGCTGTGTAGCGTTTGAGGTTGCCGACTATTTCAGAGATTGTCTTGTCCTCTGCCCGTTTGACGATCATGTGGAAGTGATTCGCCATCAGAACCCATGCCAACAGAGTGAAATCACCTCGCCTCTGACAGAAGCGAAGACAGTCGACGAAGATGGCACATGTCTGCTTGTTATTGAATACGTTGATGAATCCCGCCACTGTGGATGTTACGAAGTGCACTTTTCCGTGGACATCGAAAAGTGCACGGTCGCGGCTTCTCAATTACGCCTCCTTTGTTTCGTCAGGAATTCTTTCCTGGCGGAATGCTGCTGGGTCAGCACTTGTGCCGTCAGGAATCCCTTCCTGACGGCTCCGGGGAATCAGTCATTTGTGAAGAGCTATCGTCCCGAGTCCCGCTTTGCAGTTCTTTAGTACTTTGGAGAGGTTCCATGACCCATCCAACGGCTCGGTGTACATACGTGGATTCAAGAGCAGGCGGCGGTGGTTTGATGTTTTTCATTGAGTATCCCCAGTCGCTCACGAGATTGTGCGCTGCGGCGAGATCATTGGCGGCCTCTCGTAGCGTGGAGATTCGTGCGGATAGTCTCAAATCGTCATTACTGGGAAAGTACCACAGAAGAGCTGCATCGTGAGCAATATAGTTCCGGGCAAGTCTCGCCATGTCGAGCAGTGACAGATTGCCTTCCGTTGTTCCGTGCACATTGCCATACTTCTTCACGGCGTTGGCAAGCCGGTTCTCCATCGTCTTCTCCGCTATATTCTGCCAAGTGTCAAGGTCTTGTTCTTTGCCTTCTCTGACGCCTTTGACAAAGTCAAAAAGGCAAAGGACATCCTTGCATGTATACTCAAAATGCTGACTCAGCACCAACGCTCGGCCCACTGCTGCAAGGTAGTTCAGCTCACAACTGCTCGCTTTGCTGAAATCAATCCACATACAACGTCCTCAGCTTTGCATTGTTCTTTGCGATTCCGTCAGGAAGGGATTCCTGACGGCGCATTTGCCGTTGCGTCTCTTGCTGTGCCCCTGTTGCTCTGCCGCGTATTCTTAATCAGTTCATTATATCGATAACCAGTGCGTCGCGCAATCACAAACGCAAAAAACCCCCGGCATGCCGAGGGTTTTGAAATCGGAATCGAGATTCTTATTATGCGGCTTTGGTGACTTTGCCTGCTTTGAGGCAGGAAGAGCAGACTCTGATCTTCTTCGTCTGTCCGTTGATCTTCGCGCGCACCGGATGAAGATTCGGGTTGAATCTCCGGTTGCTCACATTGTGCGCGTGAGAGATCGTAGAGCCGAACATCGGCTTCTTTCCGCATATGTCACAAACTTTCGCCATTTTTGCTCCTCTAAGAAGTTAGCCCTGTAATATATGTACAGAATCCGATCTGGCAAGTCTTTTCTACCAGCCCATGAGCTGTTCCAGATTGTTATTTATCTTGTCTGCCATCGACTCAAAATCGTCCCGTTTCCGCTTCTCGCGCTCAACAACATCGGGCGCAGCCTTCGACAGAAACTCCGGATTGCCGAGTTTGCGGCCGATCTTGAACAACTGATCCCGGACCTGATCGAGGTCTTTCTTGAGCCGCGATCGCTCTCTATCAATGTCGATCAGACCTTCAAGCGGTATAAACACTTCCGCGTCCTTGATCACTGCAGAAGCCGACAAATTCGGCCGTTTGGTGTCGGACCCGACGTGGAAATCGTTGATTCTGCCCAATTCAGTAATGTAGGTCGAATGAGTCTTCAGGGCCTCGGCAAGCTCTTCTGACGCTACTCTCACGTGCACATCAGCACGCTTCGATGGGGGAACGTTCATCTCGGCACGGACCGCTCTTATCGCGTTCACCACCGACTGGATGCTCTCCATTCCCGATTCAAGCTGCGGATCGATCCACTTGTTGTCATGTTTCGGATATTCCGCCACGATGATAGTGTGGCCCTTAGCCTCCCCGTCGGAGCTGTGCAGTCCCTGCCAGATTTCCTCGGTCACAAACGGCATATATGGATTTAGCAGCAGCAGAATCTTGTTGAGCACAAAGCTCACAACGTTGCGCGCTGCCTCTTTATCATCAGCATTCGCATCATCCCGGAGGCGCGACTTGACAAGCTCCACATACCAGTCACAGAAATCGTGCCAGATGAAGTCGTATAGCACTTTCGCGCCGGCGTTGAAACGAAATGTATCGAGGTTGGTTCGTACAGCTTTGATCGTCTGGTTCAACCGCGACAGAATCCACTCGTCCATCAGCGCGAGGTTGCCGTTCTGTTTGATATCTGCGAAGTACTCCGGCGATATGTTGTCGCCGAGATTCATCATCACGAAGCGAGATGCATTCCAAAGCTTGTTCGCGAAATTGCGACCCTGCTCGAACGTATTGAACGATATGCATGGGTCCTGACCTTCAGGTGTCGACAGCACGAGCGAAATCCTGAGCGCATCGGCGCCATGTTCCTTGATGATGTCGCGCGGATCGATGCCGTTGCCGAGCGATTTCGACATCTTGCGTCCCTGCGAATCGCGAACTGTGCCATGAATGTAAACATCGGTGAAAGGGATATCTCCGAGGAACTTGTACCCGGCCATCACCATTCTGGCCACCCAGAGATAGATGATTTCGGACGCCGTGAAGAGCGAATTCGTCGGATAGAATCTCTTCAGATCCGGAGTCTCCTCCGGCCAGCCGAATGTCGAGAACGGCCAGAGCCATGACGAGAACCATGTATCGAGAACATCGGGATCCTGCTCAACATCCTTCGACTTGCATTCAGGGCACTCTCGCGGTGTATCCTTTGCCACCCAGACATGATCGCAATCCTGGCAGTAGAATATCGGAATCCGATGTCCCCACCAGAGCTGCCGCGAGATGCACCAGTCGCGCACGTTCTCCAGCCAGTAGAGATAAGTCTTTTCCCAATGTTCTGGATGAAACCGCAATTTGCCGCTCTTAACAGCTTCGATTGCGGGTTCTGCAAGCGGCTTCATGCGAACATACCACTGTTTCGACAGGTACGGTTCGAGAACAGTACCACATCGATAGCAGACGCCAACCGAAAGATCGTACTTCTCCGTCTTTTCGAGATGCCCTTTCTTCTCAAGCTCTTTGAGCAGCGCCTTGCGACCCTCGTAACGATCCATACCCTTGAACTTGCCTGCGTTCTCATTGAGAGAGGCATCGGGATTCATGACATTGATCTGCGGCAGATCATGCCGAAGACCGATCTGGAAGTCGTTCGGATCGTGCGCGGGTGTGACTTTCACCACACCGGTGCCGAATTCGGGGTCGACATAGTCATCCGCAATGATCGGTATCTCGCGATCGAGAATCGGCAGGATCGCCGTCTGGCCGACATATTTCTGGTAGCGTTGATCTTTTGGGGACACAGCCAACGCGGCATCGCCAAGCATAGTCTCGGGACGTGTCGTCGCCACCGTCAGAAACTGGTCCGCTCCGGCGATTTTGTATTTGATATACCAGAGGTGCGAATGCTGATCCTGATATTCGACCTCGTCATCCGACAGCGATGTAAGGTCCTTCGGGCACCAGTTCGTGATGTAATGACCCTTGTAAATCAGCTTCTCGTTGAATAGCCGGATGAAGACTTCTTTCACGGCATCTGATAGTCCCTCGTCCATCGTGAATCTCGTACGATCCCAGTCGCAGGAGCAGCCAATGAGCTTCAACTGGTCTATGATGGCGTCAAATTTCTCTTCTTTCCACTTCCAGACACGCTCGACAAACTTCTCTCTTCCGATCTCCTGGCGGGTCGTTTTCTCTTTCACGAGCTGCTTTTCGACCACAACCTGAGTGGCGATTCCGGCATGATCTACGCCCGGCAGCCACTCGGTTTCGAAGCCAGCCATGCGTCTGTAACGGATCATTATGTCCTGCAGACTGTTATTGAGGGCGTGGCCTATGTGGAGTATATCAGTGACGTTCGGCGGCGGAATGACAATCGTGTACGGTGTCTTGCCATTGTCGGTAGCGTCAGCGTGGAAATACCCGCCGTCGAGCCAATGCTTGTACCATTTCTTCTCGGCGGACTTGAAGTCGTAATGTTTCGGTATCTCTGTCATTTCTCCGCTTCCTGAAAATTCAGCCGTCAATTACAGGGAAATGTGCCCGGAAGTCAAGGCAAACCTATTTAGACTTTGACCTGGGGCGTCCAGTTGACTATTATCCAGAAGTATCGGATTAATACGTGTATTGTTGACGAAAGGTTCTCTCTTATGTCAAGCTTTTATGAACTCGTTGATATCATGAAGAAACTGCGGGGACCTGAGGGCTGCCCATGGGATATAGAGCAGACCCATAAGTCATTGATTCCCTATTTATTAGAGGAGACGTACGAGGTTATCGAGCGGATTGAAGAGGCTGACCCGGTGAAGCTGAAGGATGAGCTGGGGGATCTTCTGCTGCAGATCGTGTTTCATGCTCAGATCGCGTCCGATGTGGGCGAATTCGACATAGAGGATATCTCGAAGGCTATATCTGATAAGCTTGTACGGCGGCATCCACATGTTTTCGAGAAGAAGGCTGATCTCACGCCTGATCAGGTAACGGTCAACTGGGAGCATATAAAGCTCGAAAAAGACGAGCCTCGCGACGGCGAGCGGAACTCGGTGTTGTCTGGTGTGCCGAAGAGCCTTCCGGCGCTACTGCGGGCGTATAGGGTGCAGGAGAAGGCGGCGCGGTTCGGGTTTGATTGGGAGAAGATCGAGGATATAATAGTCAAGCTCGACGAAGAGACCGTTGAATTGAAGTCTGAACTTGCAGATAAGAATGAATCCGGCATTATCGAGGAACTGGGCGATCTGCTCTTCACCGTCGTAAATATCGCGCGGTTCCTGAAGATCGACCCCGAACGCGCATTGAATCGCATCACGAATAAGTTCAAGACACGGTTCGAATATATCGAGACCCGCCTCGCTGAATCGGATCGCACTGTCGCAGACGCCACCCTTGCGGAAATGGACAAACTCTGGGACGAGTCGAAGAGGAGGTAGATGGCTGTGGGGCGCAGCATAACGGATGCGATCTCTGGTCGCCCGGCAATTGCCAATGGTGAAGGAGGGCAGGGTGAATAGCAGAGAAAGCTACCAACAGGTCATTGAGGATATCTTCGGGGCTGGCGTGAGCACTTTTGATTGCAGCAAGGACATTCGAAACAATGTGACCGGTGCCATCAATAATGAAAACTACCGGCCATTCACGAGAAACTTTGTCGCCAGACTGGAGAGACTTAGAACGACTTACGAAGGCCATGTCTCGTTCGGCGACCTCCTCAGACAAGTCAATATTGTAGCTGAAAGTGGTCTTTGGCGTGGTGCAGTAGCCGAGTTGGCTGCCTACGACTTCTTAAGTTGGAAGATACTCGAAGGGGATCGGATACTGTCTGAACCTGCCGAGTTGAATGTAGATCTGAGAAAGGAGCAGACATATGCGGCGGAACTCGGTAAGAAGTTCGCAAATGTTGACGGTTGTTTTAGGGGAATTGACGTTTACTTCGACGTCAAATGTCTCGGTGACGCTGCTTCGGCGTTGCTTAGAAGTGCAATCAAGGAGATCGTTAGCGAACTCGATATTCCAGGTTTGTGGATAGTCCCGGAATTCGCGAAGGACTTGGATTACGAGCTGATTCAAGACAATTGGTGTGCCCTCAAGCACGAATTAATTCGGGCTGCACGACACAACCAAGTAGTGAATCAAGTGAAATCAAATGTCGTGAAAGGGCTTGGTTTCAGTCTGAAGCGCGGACCCGGAGTAATGGCAACCGAAAGCAGCCACAATCCGTACCGTCATGCAGAAGTCTATTGGTCTAGAGTTTTCGGGCATTGTGACAAGTTTGTGAAAAACAGCCCGTTTATGCTTGTGTACGTCGTATTCCCATGGTTTAACAACACTCTCAGGCCGCATGGGGGCGAAAGTCTGACATTTTATCGGGCGTTAACTAGACGGGTTTTCTGTCAATGGATCGGTCATAAGACGCGTTTAGATACCGTACTTGATGACTTTCATAGTGATTGTACTATATGCGAAGTATCGCAGAGCCTTTCTGGGATACTCTTCTTAGAGGACAATGTCATACAGGGTGAGAATCCTGATCATCACAATTTGATCGCGCACATGTATCTTAATCCTAATGCTGAACACAGCTTGAAACGGACGCTATTCTTTGATTTTGCGCTGACTTCTGGTCTTGATACGTTTGATGACTTTGAGCATGATAATTACTGACAGCACGAGGACGTACACCAACCACAAATCGTGTTCTGTTGGTGCGCGGGGATATACACCAACCAATATTCTATGACTAAATCTCACCTGCCAGTTCGACAATGCGCTTGTACGGAATCGCGATCCAGCTCTCTGCCGAAAATGCGCCGTTGGCCATGCTGATCATCGAGACTTTGGCAGCTGTCTCCTCATCGGGAGCTTCATAGATGTCACAGAAATCATAAGAACCGAGCAGGGCGTAGTGAGCGAGAAATTTCACCTCGGGACATTTTTCCCTGACCTGTTCCAGCCAGCTCTTGCCGATTGTTTCGCGGTCCTTTATCTTCGCTGCGACCTCTGGCGACAGTTTCGTCATCAGCATAAATGTCTTCATTTGAACACCTCCGTTAATTTCGATCTATTAGTATGACCAATTGGTCGTTACTTATCGAGAGGTCATCCCTGATGTACATTCGAGTTGTTGCTACCTGATGGACTCACTAGTAAATGTAGCACACGATTCGGGAGTTGTGAAGAAAAAACTGACGATGAGGGACTGCAGTGGAATGGAATCGTCAGAAGTCTTGTCTGCCCTGAAGCGCTTTGGTAAGGGTGTTCTGATCGGCGTATTCGATGTCGGATCCGATCGGCAGGCCGCGCGCGATCCGCGTGACTCTGATTTTTAGCGGTTTGACGAGTCGAGAGACATAGACGGCTGTGGCCTCGCCCTCGACATTAGGATTGGTTGCGATTATTACCTCTTTGATCTCGTCTTTCAGTCGCGAAACAAACTCTTTGAATCTAAGTTGCTCAGGGCCGATGCCGTCGAGAGGGGAGAGGGCACCCTGAAGGACGTGGTACAATCCTCGGTACTCGCCGCTTTTCTCGATCGCCAGGATGTCGTTGGCTTCTTCGACGACGCAGATTGTCGTATTGTCCCGTTTGGGATCGGTACATATAGCGCACGGGTCGGTCTCGGTGATGTTGGAGCAGATCGAGCAGCGGACGATTTTTTCCTTAACATCGACAATCGCCCTCGCCAGACTTCTGGCATCCTCTTTCTTCATCTTGAGAATCCAGAATGTAAGTCTCTGGGCGGTCTTGCGACCTATGCCGGGAAGCTTCGACAGCTCTCCGATCAGCTTCTCAACCGATTGTGCTGACTTGAACATAATAGTTAGAACGGCAAATTCATGCCGGGGATTTTCATGCCACCGGTTATTGCGGCCATTTTCTCGGCAGCAAGTTCCTGTGCATTCTGCTGAGCCTGATTGACTGCTGCAACTATCAGATCCTCGAGCATCTCAACGTCTTCGGGGTCCACGACTTCTTTTTCTATCTTGACCTGAACGATCTCCTGCTTACCGTTGGCGATCACTTTTACCATGCCGCCGCCTGAAGTTCCCTCGATGCGCTCCTCTTCGAGCTCGGCCTGGATCTCTTCCATTTTGGCCTGCATCTTCTGAACCTGTTTCATCATATCGCCTAAACCTTTACCCATTGTTTGCTCCTTTGGGGGTTATCCTTTTTATGCTGGTAATCTTTCCATCATATCTCTCAACGATTTTTTGGATGTCGGGGTTCTTCCTGAAGACATCTTCCGGACTAATATCAAACCTCGGATCGAGTGTCATCTTCGGTTCATCCAGCCGCAACCCGGGATCCGTCTCCACTCGGAATTTGACAAACCTTCCATAGTATTTTTGGAGCTCCATCTCGAGCTGCTTGATCTTCGCCGACGTCAACAAAGTATCAATACCGGAATCAGGAGGGAAAGTCAACTGCAGGATGCCGTCACTGACAAATTCCGCGTTGCCTTTCCTGAGCATCATCGAAAGCATGCCGTTGATCTGTGTGTAGCCGTCCAGAAATCCCTTCCATCCGGTGCCGGGTTTATCCGAGGGGGCTTTACTCCGCACTTCCTCATCGTCCCCGGCAGGTTTATTCAGAATCGGGCTTTTTTTTTCCGCCGGTGAAGACTCTCCCGACGATGTTCCATTAAAGAGATCCTTGGGAGGGGCGGATTCCTGTCGCGATGAAGAGATCTCCGAAAGTTTCTTGAGCACGTCAGCAAGAGTGGCGGTCGTGTCCATCCTGGCCAATCTCAGCAGAGCCATTTCGAGGAATATTCTCGGCTCGGCACCTTCTTTCAGTTGTTGTCTCAAGTCGGAGATTACCTGCACCATTCGAAGGATGTCGCTTTCGGAGAAATAGCCCTCTTGTGCAACGTACTTCTCGATGTAAAGGTCTGAGAGTTCGAGAAACTGGGATGGTTCCGGTACAGAGGCAGTGATCAAGAGATTTCTGAGATGCTCCTGAAAGTCGATCAGGAATTGTCCAATATCGG
Organism: Candidatus Zixiibacteriota bacterium; assembly: GCA_018820315.1. Taxonomy (NCBI): domain Bacteria; kingdom Pseudomonadati; phylum Candidatus Zixiibacteriota; species Candidatus Zixiibacteriota bacterium. The sequence continues at coordinate 131,380 of JAHJOQ010000073.1, forward strand.
ATCCGCTCTCAGTTAATTTCAAAACCTGCTCAAGTAGTGACCTGGTGTCGTGATTATGGATCGTCTCAGTTAGATTAAACAAGAGGTTTAGATCGACAAGACCGAGTGCATCGGAGATTAATTCAACAGTGACACCATCATTGGCGTAAGCCAGCACCTGCTCGAACAGCGACAGCGCGTCGCGCAGTGATCCATCACCTTTCCTGGCGATCAGCGCGAGGGCATCGTCGGTGATATTGATATTTTCTTTCTCGGCGGCGCTTCTAAGACTTTCCGTCAACTTGGTTAGTGGTATCCTCCTGAAATCGTAGCGCTGCGCCCGGGAGAGAATCGTCGCCGGCAGGTTGTGCGGTTCAGTAGTCGCAAACATGAAGACAACGTGTGCAGGAGGTTCTTCGAGAGTCTTGAGCAACGCATCGAACGCTGCGCCGGAAAGGCGGTGCACTTCATCGATTATATATATCTTGTACCTGCTTCCGGCAGGAGCGTAGCGGACATTCTCACGCAGATCGCGTATGGAATCGACACCTGTGTTCGACGCAGCATCGATTTCGATGACATCCATCGACGATGATGAAACGATCTCCCTGCAGTTGACGCATTTCAGGCACGGTTCCGCAGTCGGTCCCTCAACACAATTGAGGGCTTTCGCCAGGATTCGCGCAGTTGACGTCTTCCCAGTTCCTCTCGTGCCGCAGAAGATGTATGCGTGAGCGATTCGTCCCATCTGGACGGCCTTCTTCAGCGTCTCAGTGATATGCTCCTGCGCAACGATCTCGTCGAACGTCTGAGGGCGGAGTTTCCGTGCAAGTACCAGATATGTCACGAATTCGACAGCTCCATATTTGACCCGTGCACCCACCTCCGATCCCGCTGACCTAACAACGGTACGGCCAGTTAGCTCAGGTCAAGCTTCCCCGCATCACACTCAAAGACATGCTTACCGCTGCTTCCTTCCGGACCTGACGGGATTGGGCAGCCTCAAGTTGCACGGGACCTGACCGTCAACACCACTTAACCGGGCCGTGCAAGCTGCTGACGGACCTCGGGTGGGCATCAGTCCCGGTATAGCGGATTCCGGGTAACAGGGCACCGCTAGCTCCCCACTTAGCACGGGAATATTTTCGCGCGCCTTCAGCCTATGTGCTCGGCTCGGCGAATCATTACTCGCCATATAGCCGAAAACGAACAGACTGAATATAAGACTTTCGCACGGCGTGGGCAAGTGTCGGTTGCCTCAAGGTCTCGAAAAGATGGCTTTCACTCCCAGTTTCAGTCTGTCGCTGGAGCATTTTATCTTCTGCGCATGCCAGCGCAATCATATATGGTTGTACGGTTGCACTTTTTGTGAATCTGATTTGTCTTCGAAATCAGGCGATTTCGCCTTTCTGCGCCCGACAGCTCGATCTTCCATCACACAAATCCATGCGACCCCGTCAGTGTTTCGTAAGTGCTTGTCGCACTGTAAGTTCTTTCGGCACGTGTCAGTGACTGGATTCTGGCTGAAATGTGTTTAGGTTCGAGAAATTTCCTGCAAATCGGTTCATTAATTGCTGACTTCATAGCTAAGTATTGGGATTGATGCTGAAGAATACATATTAATAGTATATTCGAGTATTATCAGAAGGAGAGAGCACATGAAATTTATCTTGCTCACACTGGCTATTGTTAGCCTTCTCGCTTCGTCGGCGTTCGGCTTCACAGGTTGGCTTTCGACGCCATCAGGAGTGACTGGCACAGGAATCTGGGCTGACAACTTCAAGATATCCTGGGATGTCACTCAGCAGGGCAATGACTGGTATTACGAGTACTGGTTGACACAGACCAATAATGAGCCTCTGGTTGTAGGTGCTGTCAGTCACTGGCTGCTGGAAGTCTCACCCCGTACTGATACGGGAACAGACTTCTGGGGATTTAGTGGTGGAACAGAGGTGCAGGACAACTGGCAGACAGCGGCTGGGTTCACATTTGTCGGACGTGCTCTCAAGCTCGACTATGGTGCGACGCATTACTCATTCTATTCCAACCGCGCCCCGGTGTGGGGTGACTTCTTCGCGAAGGATGGCACCGCCGGAAACGACCAGGGGATCTTCAATTATGCCTGGAATACCGGTTTCTTTGATCCGGACCCGATGGATGCTCCATCCGATGGTTCGATCGGATATAAGATTCTGCGGCCGGATACGTATACTGAGGTTATCCCGGAACCGACCACTCTCGGACTTCTCGGATTGGGACTACTTGGTCTGGGCACCCGGTTACGCAAGAAATCCATGTAAGCTTTCTGACGTTGAAGAGCGGATATTCAAGGCGCTGATTTGATCAGCGCCTTTACTTTTTCTTATGATATTGAATCGTCTTAACTAAGAAGACCCTCGTTAGAGGGTCTGATATTTTGGTGGAGCAGAGCGGGCTCGAACCGCCGACCTGTACGTTGCGAACGTACCGCTCTCCCAGCTGAGCTACTGCCCCACGGCTGACCAATAATAAAGCGAGACCGGGACATTTACAAGAGAATTCTGCTCAACTTAGTGCGAGATCAATACACCAACAAGGTGTCGACAATCCAGCAAAGTGATCATTCGGAGCGCTCCAGCGGAGTGCCATCGGCCTTCCCGAAGACATACCAAGCCTGGTTTTCCGGACAGTGAGTCCTCGTGCGGCGGCGGCAAGTAATACGGATGAGCGACAGTGCGAGAAAGCTGACTCTTGATCTATTATTGCGATCTAAGGCGAGGATCTCCGAAGTTAGCCGCTGTAAGAGTCTTCTTGAGGCTGTCCTGAACTTCATCCCAGAATGTCTTCATGGAGCAATTGCTGAATCGGCTGCATCCACAATCGATGTCTGAGCCTGCGCACAGATTCACCTGAAGTGGACCTTCCATAGCTTCCACGACATCCAGGAAGGAAACTGTCTCTCTCGGTTTCGCGAGTTGGTAACCGCCGGTGACACCCTGAAATGACTTCAGGATTCCTGCTCTGGTAAGCTCTTTGAGAATCTTGGCGAGAAAGTCGCGAGGTATAGCTTCTGCTTCCGCGATCTCCGATATGGAGCTTTTCTTCTCCGGTTTCTGTCCTGCGATATACGCCAGTGCCCTGAGTGCGTAGTCGGATTTTCTTGAAATGTGCATAATTCCTCACTGCTTGAGACAACTTCTAGCTGTTTGCAATTCCAACATGGATAATACCGAACTCCAAACACCACCATTATAACCCGTTCAGTTTACGCATTTTCCTTTGCAACGCAAGGGAAAAATTCCTAATTGGAACCATTATCTACACATTGAACCGATCCCGATCTCTCCAGGTTCCCGGCAGGATTACCAGGTCGGTCCATCTGGGAAGGCAGACGATGCAACGGTTGCCAGTGTTCCAGCTAAGTCGTTAATATGGAATAGATTATAAGCGTGGGTGGTGGTGGGTGAGCTATAGTTGAGTTCTTCGCGGGTATCAGACGTCTGAGATACGAATCGGGTTGATCGCCGTCAGGATGAAATGCAATCCGGGATCAAATCTCTAAGGAGGGATCGCAAGTGAGAGTCAAGATTTGGGTTAAATCCTTGCATTCTGTCTATAATCTTCCCCGATGCATCGAACACAATGAGTGTTGGAATCGCGCGTATACCAAACCTGTTACCAAGAGCGCGACTCTGATCCAGCATTACATCGTAAGGCATTGGATATCGTGCAAGAAATCGCTCCACTTTATTCTGCGATTCACCGAGGTTAATAGCGATCACTTCCAGGCAATCGTGGCTCTTCAGACTTTCGTAGAATCGATCCAAGACGGGTATCTGTCTCTTGCACGGTCCGCACCATGAAGCCCAAAAATCGAGTATGACCACTTTGCCGGCGTAGTCGGAGATGGCAAAATCGGCGCCATCGACGATCCTTGGGTGTTCACCTTCGGTCGCGTCGGCGGAGGTGTTGGCTGTGGATGTCGCCTCATTGTCGGTATTCAACAGAAACTTGTACGCCAGGAAGAGCAGGACAAGCGCAGCTACAAGGATAGTGTATTTCTTCATTCTTCACCTCAGTTCGCTCATGATGTCATCGCCATCTTATTATAATCAATTTGCAGTGTCGACCGCAACAGGAGAAAACTCCGAATGAGACAAGGATGTCATACTGACACAATGAGGATTGCCTTAGTCATGAAGGGAGACTACTCGACCGAGAACTCTCCATCAGAAGAAGCGATGACGTCCTTGTAGTTGTTGGCAGCGAATTCGTTCAAGACTATGATAGCAATTCGTCGGTTGCCGGGGTTCCCTGGATCGTTTTCAAATCTCGGTTGATTGGCTGCGAATCCTCTGATTTCCTTGATCCGCGATTCATCCATGCCAGCGCTCAGCATAACGCGTCGCGCAGTATTAGCGCGATCGGCGGACAGCTCCCAGTTAGTGTAATTCGCACCATCCCGATACTTCTTGCTGTCAGTGTGACCTTCGATCACTACACTGTAGGAGAGTGTCGAGATTTCGGCGGAAATAGCATCCAGGATCGCCTGACCATCTATGCTCATCTCTGCAGATCCGCTCGCGAAGAATGACGATTTGTCATTGTTCTCTATCAGCAGTATCCTGAGGCCGTCAGGTGTGAGCTCGATATCGATCTGGTTTTTGAATCTTGTGAAGCTGCTCATAGACTCGAGCTTTTCGCCGATTCTCTTGCCGACATCTTTGAGACTCTTGAAGGTCTCTGCGGCTTTTTCTTGACGTTTCAGATCCTTTACGGGTTTGCTCCCGGACCCATCCTTGAACAGCCCTTTCTTTCCGGGAAGGACTCCCTCGGCGCCGGCTCCTGAGAGGCCGCCCGGGTCCCTGAAATATTGGGCGACATTTTCCTTGATTGAGTCATCAAGGCTGACAATCCACATGACCAGGAAGAATGCCATCATCGCGGTGACGAAATCCGCATAGGCTACTTTCCACGCCCCGCCGTGATGGCCGCCGTGGCCACCCTTCTTCTTCTTGATTATGATTGGCTGCTGATTGTTGTCCTGATTCTCGTCGACCATGACTCCGGTGCTTAGCCTTTCTTTTGTTTAGCTTCTCTGCAGGCGTCTTCGACTTCTTTAAATGTAGGCCGGACTTCCGGTGAGATACCTCGGCGTGCGAACTCGGCTACGAACGACGGAACATATCCTCGGTTGAATCCAAGCAATCCTTGTTTGAGGCACTTATAATAGCCGAGAGCCTCATTCGTCTTCTGCTCGATGTTGATTGTCAACGGCTGAACGAATCCGTAGGATGCGAGAATTCCAAGAAACGTGCCGACTAATGCCGCTCCGACCTTGTGTCCTATCACTTCGGGGGGACCATCGATAGCACCCATCGTGATAACGACACCGAGCACGGCGGCAACGATACCGAAACCGGGCAGCGCATCACCAACTTTGCTGAGTATGCCGGTCGGTGTTTCCTCTTCGCTGTGATGCGAATCCAGATCCAGGTCCATTATTTCATCAAGTTCGTGCCCCGGCACCGCTCCGGTTGTGATGCTGCGGACAGTGTCGCAGAAAAACGCGACAGCGAAATGGTCATTTATGAATCGTTTGTACTTGTTCAAGATTTCGCTTTCATCTGGTTTCTCAATGTGAACTTCCAGCGCGATGACGCCGTCTCGACGAGCTATATTGAAGATTTCGTACATCATCACGAGCAGCTCTATGTAATCACTTTTCTGTGGGCCGGACTTGGTAATGCTCAAAACCTGGTGAATCATCCTCTTCAGTGTTTTCAGGGGAGTTCCGATCAGGAGCATGCCCATAGCTGCGCCGCCGATAATTAGGAACTCGGCGGGCTGGTTAAGGGCGAGCGGATGTCCACCCTCCCATATGAAACCGCCTACTACAGCTCCGAGTACTACCAGAAAGCCTAGCAATGCGAGCATACTCAAGTCCTCTCGTGAAGAAGCAGTCCAAGCGTCAGTAGCATTATCGTCAACATTTCGACATTCCTTAACCGTTAAGCCACAAGCAGATCACAACCAGGCGCCGGAGACAGTTGCATAGCAGATCGTCAATAGTTTTTGTGCACGTAGCGCTCGGTTGTGCTTATCCAATATCTGACATTGGAGGTGCTCTCGATAAAGAGATCGACCAAATTCCGAATTTTAGGCGGGCATGTCTACTTTGAGGCAGATGACACGAGAATGTGCACGCCTGTTGTCTGGCCAGGGGTATATTCGAAACCTTTGAAGTCGGGTGAATCCTCGTTATGGCATCCCAGGCAAGCTGTTTCGCCGGCGACTACCAGGCCGAGTTCAATCGCTTTGCCAAGGTCCTTCATTACTCGCATTTTGCGATATTCGGATCCGGGCCCGTGGCACGACTCGCACTCGACATTCTCAATCAATGTGCCGTCAGCCTTGATGCCGGTCGAGTGGCAGCGGATGCATTCGGGGCTGGTTGGCTGGTCGCCCTCAAGAAGCGTTATCGCCCTGGCATGTTTTGTGCCTCTCCACGATTCGTAGATCTCGAAGTGACACAATCTGCATTTTTGGGCACCGACGTATTCCAAATCTGGTGCCTCCATGCTGTCAGCGGCGATCAACACAGCGGTGAAGAAGTGATCTGTCTCCGGGTTGTTGTGGCCCAAAAGTGCGAAAGAGAGAAGCGTTGCAACAGTCAGAATGACAAGAAGCGATGTGATGCCAAATGCTTTAGACAAAGCGAATCCTCAATCAAAGTTGTGCGATAAGTCATCGGTGGCGAGAATTGCATTGTATCGGACTCGCCACGGTGCCTCGCTCGGGGTGAATATATCTCTCGGCAGGACTCTGTCAAGATTAAACGGTCAGATTTGCATTGCGATTACAATCGATCTTATTTATTATCATCGTTACTGAATAAGTTGACGAAAGGAAACTTCTGGAGACACCACTAATCACGTCCCCGACCGGCATTCTCGCAATCCTTGCAGGCGTCTGTTCGTTCTTTTTCATGCTGGAGAAGAAGACCGGTTGGAAGATATTCAATTTCTTTCCTCCTCTGATTTTCATCTATATGATTCCTGCGGTATTGTCGAATACCGGTGTGATGACTAATGACTCTCCAGTGTATGGCTGGATGAGCGATTTGTTGCTGCCGCTGTTTCTGACCATCATGCTGCTCGATGTCGACGTAAAGGGAGCCGTAAGGGTAATGGGGAGAGGGATCTTTGTCATGTTGCTCGGCACCGTCGGAGTCATTGTCGGCGCACCGATCGGCTACTTCTGCGTCAAGTCCGCGCTCGATCCGGAAGCGTGGCGCGGATTCGGAACTCTCGCCGGAAGCTGGATCGGAGGAACCGGCAATATGGCGGCTGTCAACGAGGCTTTGAAGACAATTCAGGGTGTCGATCCGTCGATTGCCGAACAGATTGCTGCCAAGAACTATGGACTTGCCGCTATCGCCGACAATATGGTTTATCTCATTTGGTTGCCGATCATGCTCGGTTCCAAGAACCTGGCCAAACGATTCAATAAGTTTACCGGAGTTAGTCAGAAACGGCTCGATGATATGCATGCTGCCGCGGGCGAGCTGAGCACCGACAAGGGAAAAGTGGAGATGAGGCATATTCTCTATCTCCTCTTCTTCGGACTTGCGGTGACATTTGTCGCGAGTTCTCTTGCAGGCGTGCTGCCTACCAAATCTCCTATCCTCACAGCCAGCACATGGAAGATACTCCTCGTAACTTCGTTGGCCTTGCTGCTGTCTCTGACCAGAGCGAGGAAAATCCCCGGATCGCATCCTCTCGCCATGGCTCTGGTCTATCTGTTTGTGGCCAAAATGGGAGGAAGCGCCGATATTTCCGGACTCGCGGAAGATGCACCATGGTTCGTTGCGGGAGCATATATCTGGATATTCATTCACGGAGTATTCTGCCTGCTCGGGGCGAAGATCTTTAAAGTTGATGTTCATACAGTCGCGATTGCGTCGGCCGCTAACATCGGAGGCGCTGCATCTGCGCCAATAGTAGCCGCATACCATAATGAGGCGCTCGTACCCGTCAGCATTCTGATGGCGCTGATTGGTTATGCAATCGGCAACTACGGTGCACTTGCCGCCGCATGGCTGTGCTCACTCGTTGCGTAGCGATTGTCCTCGACCCCATTCGATCCAACTTCTGTAGATAGTTCATTGACATCTTTAGGTGCTTGTGGCAGCTTTGGTGACCCGTCGAAATGTGCGGCGGGAATGTATCCGGTGTGGGAGGAACTAAAGATGAGTCACACTGCTCGTTCCTGATTCCCGAGAATTAGCAAGTCAATGTTTCCGTAACACTGCATGCACCTCCGCATGCTGTTCCGGCGGGTTATCGACATGCTTATGTACCGGGCCGAGACCTTCCCAATGATAGACAGCATCGAAGCCGTCGAACAGTTTAAGAATTTCATTCGGTTCCAGAAATGTTCTCACGCCACCTGAAGTGGTGATGAATGAATTCGTGCCGATCTGCTTCTCTTTCGAGAAGCGCTCGTACGATGGATCATCTTTTCTGAATGCGAGCACGAAGACGAGACCGTCATCGGTTAGCCATTTGTGAATTTTGTGGATGAGGAAAGATATATCCTCCCATCTAAGGAGCTGGATGATTCCAAACAGCAGGATTGCGGAATAGTATCCATCCTCAACTCGAAGGTCCTCAAAGCTCACATTGCATGGGTTGATCAGGAGGTTTTGCTTTCTTGCGCGGCTTGCGAGATGCTCGACTGCCACATACGAAGTGTCGATTGCGTCAACATTGAAACCTTGTCCGGCGAGGAAGAGTGAATTGCGCCCCTGCCCGGCGCCGATATCGAGCACCGGCTTGCTTCTATTGATTAGTCGGCAGTGATTCTCAAGCATCTCATCCGGCTTATCACCGAAATAGTTAGAATGCTCGCTATATATGCTATTGTACTGCTTCTCCTGCAAGTTTCATACTCCTAATCCTCACTCGATCGTTGCGGCAGACGCGTGTACCTGCCGCAAATGAAATGTTCGAAAGCAGCCGTTACATTCACACCGTCTGGTAGACCACTTTGCCGTCGACAATTGTCATGATTGCACGACCGGTCAATCGTCTGCCATGGTACGGGCTGTTGCGCGATTTGGACTTGAACTTCTTGACATTTACCTGCCATGATCGTTCCGGATCTATCACGGTAATATCCGCTGGATATCCTTTTTTCAGCGTTCCCATCTCCAGCTTCATGATTTTCGCCGGATTTGCAGACATCTTCTCGATCAGGTCGGACCAGCTGAGGAGACCCGGCTTGACGAGATGTGTGACCGCGAGGCCGAGTGCAGTTTCGAGGCCGATTATTCCGTTGGGAGCAAGATCGAACTCTACATCCTTCTCTTCGATTGAATGCGGCGCATGATCGGTCGCAATGCAGTCGATTGTGCCGTCCTGCAATCCGGCAATCACTCCTTCGACATCAGCTTTGGTGCGCAGCGGCGGATTCATTTTGAGATTGGTGTCGAATCGTTCAGCGATCAGATCATCGGTGAGCGTAAAGTGATGCGGCGTGACTTCCGCCGTCACTGCGATATTTCTACGCTTGCCCTCACGGAGCAGCTCAACCGATCCTCTCGTAGAAACGTGCGCAATGTGAAGCCTCGACTTTGTGTAATCAGCCAAAAGCATATCGCGGGTGATGCAAATCTCTTCCGATATCGACGGATTTCCTTTTATGCCGAGCGTGGTCGAAGTGTATCCCTCGTTCATGTGAGTGCCGCCTGACAGAGAATTATCCTCAGCATGCGAAATGACTGCGATATCGAACATCCGCGCATAATCGAGAGCGCGCTTCATGACGACCGCGCTGCTCACCGGGGAGCCATCGTCAGAGATTGCAACCGCACCTGCGTTGACCAAATCACCCACCTCAGAGAGTTGCTCGCCCTTGCGCTCCTTTGTGACGGCGGCAATGGGGAAAACCTTGACCGGCGCATTGGCTGCGCGATCGAGAATGAACTGCACAGTTTCCTGATTGTCAATCGGTGGTGATGTGTTCGGCATGCAGCAGATCGCAGTGAATCCACCGGCAGCGGCAGCTTCGGCGCCCGTGACGACTGTCTCCTCATCCTCGCGACCCGGTTCTCTCAGATGGACGTGGATATCAATCAGCCCGGGAGTGACCATGAATCCTTCTACCCAGATGCACTCGCCAGCTTTGTATTTCTTCACATCTTTCTTTGCCAGCAGAGAGCCTGTTTCGATCTTCTTCACTTTTCCGTTCTCGATATATACATCAGCCTTGCAATCCAGATTCGCTTGGGGATCAATTACCCGGCCGCCGGCTATTACTTTCAGATTTGACTCATTCATCTTCTTTTGCTCCTCCTCCCTTGATGAGGTACAGCACGGCCATTCGTACCGCAACGCCGTTTGTAACTTGAGTGAGAATGACCGAATCGTCGGCGTCTGCGACCTCTGATGATATTTCGACTCCGCGATTCATCGGACCGGGATGCAGGATCGTGTGGTTCTTGTTCAGCAGGCGGAGTCGCGCTGATGTTATGCCGAAGAGATTCGTGTATTCGCGAAGCGATGGGAGAAGGCCCGCCTGCTGACGCTCCAACTGAAGCCTCAGAACGTTTACGACATCGGCTCCATCGAGAGCTTTGTTAATATCGTAGTAAACGTCAACGCCCATTTTCTCGATCTCGACAGGCAGAAGGGTCGTCGGCCCGCATACAGCCACGGACGCTCCCATTGTCTTAAGTCCCCATATATTCGATCGTGCGACTCGCGAGTGAAGCACGTCGCCGACTATCACGACACGCAGGCCGTCGAGCTTGCCGTATTTCTGCCGGATCGACATCATGTCCAGCAGAGCCTGAGTCGGATGTTCGTGGGAACCGTCACCGGCATTGATCACCTGTGAGGATGAAAACTCGGTCAGGAATTTCGGCGCGCCGGAGCAGTTGTGGCGCATGACGATCATATCGACTTTCATAGCCTCGATATTGCGGACTGTGTCTTTGAATGTCTCGCCTTTCGATACCGATGATCCTGATGTTGAGAAATTCAGCAGATCGGCGGAGAGTCGTTTTTCAGCGAGTTCGAACGATAGTCTGGTTCTCGTGGATGGTTCGTAGAAGAGATTGACAACTGTGACACCGCGCAGAGTCGGGACTTTCTTGATCGGTCTGTCGAGCACTTCGCGGAAACTGTCTGCTGCATTAAGGATTTCTTCGATATCCTCGCGATCCACACCTTCCAGGCCGAGCAAGTGCTTGAGTCCAAAAGCCATCGGTTACCTCACTTTCTCTTTTTGGAAGGTTTACTCTTCGATGACTTGGCCGTGGACTTACGCATCACCTGATGCAGTTTGACCGAGTCATGTTCATCTGTCTCTTTGAGCGTCACGACAACTTCGTCATCCGGTGACGTTGGGATATTCTTCCCGACATAGTCAGCTTTGATCGGCAGCTCTCTATGGCCGCGATCTACCAGCACCGCGAGTTGAATTGCGCGCGGCCTGCCGAAATCGGTTATCTGATCGAGCGCGGCGCGAATTGTACGGCCTGTGAAGAGGACATCATCCACAAGCACGACAATCTTGTCGTCGATTGGAAAGAGTATCTCCGTTTGGTGAATCTCCGGCTGTTCAAGTCGCGAGTGGACATCGTCGCGGTAGAAGGTGATGTCCATGTAGCCGACATCCACTTCGGTTCCCTCGACCTCGCTGATCTTCTCGGCTATTCGGTCCGCGAGATGATCACCGCGTGTTCGTATACCGATGATAACCAAGTCATCCGCGCCGGCATTTCGCTCGATAATCTCGTGGGCGATGCGCATCAATGCGCGCTCGACCTTCTTGTCATCGAGTACTTCTGTCACACTGGAAGTCAAGACTCCTCCTTTCTATTGTCAGATTGTATATAGAAAAAATCCTCCCGTGCATTGTGGAGGGAGGTTCTGGAGTGGTTTCCATGTTCTGTTCCCTTTCCGGCCTCGCGGGACCGGATTAAAGGTTCACGTTGAGGCGTAAATAATGCTGGGAATCTCGGATGTCAAGCGGTTTGTGGGAAAAGGGGAGTACCGATGTGGACATCTGCCGTCCACACAATGACAAAATGTCTGTGGTTTTTCAACAAGCCCTTTGACGATATGACGGCGCTTCGCTACACTCGAAGTCTGGCAGAACCACTTTGCTCGCTCCGCTTCGCTCGGGATTCTGCCCTGCTATCTTGGCATTCAGTTGGGCTCAAGAAAAAGGTTGGCGGTGTAGATCATTTAGTGTATTTTGTCGGCTGGAACTCGGATGGCCTGGCGCGCTATAACTTTCTGATGTCACTTCAGATATATCGACAGGCCGTTTCTTGCAGACACTATTCGAAAGGATAGATTGTGGCAAAGAAAAAGAGCAAGAAGGCGGCTGAAGGCGAACAGAAACCGAGATCATCGAAACCACCTGCGCTCGATGCCATCTTTGAGTCAAAGTTCTATTTTCTCTACTATGCCGTCGCAATCGGTATCCTGACACTGATCCTCTTCCACAAGTTTGTCTTCTCCAATCAGATGCTCTTCGGATCAGATATGCTGCAGGCAGGGGTCTTCTTCCGCAATTTCTTTGTCGAGTATGTTAAGGCTCATGGCTCTGTGCCACAGTGGAATCCGTATATTTTTGGCGGGATGCCGTATGTCGATGCGTTCCACGGTGACATTCTCTACCCGATCAGCTTCGTGTTCAAGATGATATTCCCGCTTTTCAGGGCGCTCGGCTGGGCGCTTGTGTTTCATGTCTTCCTGGCGGGCATAACGATGTATCTCTGTACACGCGCATTCAAACTTGGCAAGTTCGCGGCTACATTCGCGGGACTGTTCTACATGTTCGCGCCATACTTCGTGTCGCTTGTCGCGCCGGGACATGACGGCAAGATGTTCGTAACGGCACTTTTCCCACTTACGATCATGTTTCTTGAACGGGGAATGGACAAGAAATCATACCTTGATTTTGTCGGCCTCGGTACAGTCATCGGGTTGATAATTCTGACACCACATCCGCAGATGGCATACTTCTCTCTTTGGGCAATCGGATCGTATTTCATCTTCAAGTTAATAACGAGATATATCAGGGAAAGATCGCTCGCGGTTGGGGGCGTCCTGACCGGATTCTTCCTGGTCGCGATTATAATCGGGCTTGCGCTCTCCGCGATCCAGTTCTATCCCGGTTACAAGTATGTCAAAGAGTACTCTCCGAGAGCGGGCGAGGGGAGAGGCGGATACGAGTGGGCAACATCGTGGTCGATGCATCCCGAAGAGCTCGTCGGGATGTTCGTGCCTTTGTATGCCGGTGTCGATGGTCATTCAGGGCAGACATATTGGGGAAGGAATCCTTTTAAAGACAACTCGGAGTACATTGGATTTTTCCCTCTGCTGCTCGGTGTTCTCGGCCTGATTTTCTTCCATGACAAACGGAAATGGTTCTTTCTCGGCCTCGGGATCATAGCATTGATATATGCACTTGGCGCCACCACGCCTCTGTTCTACTTATTTTACTACCTGGTGCCGAATGTCAAGTCGATGCGCGCGCCGAGTATGATTATGTTTCTGGCGTCATTCTCGTTTGCACTGCTCGGTGCGATGGGAATCCAGTATCTTGTGAAGGAATTCCGGGGTGATAAGTCTGTTAGGCGGAAGAAGCTGCTGACGGTTCTGCTCGTAGTGACAGGAGTCTATGCTGCATTCGCGCTGTTCTGGACGGTTGCCGGCGAAACGCTTATGGATATCGCGCGGTATTCGGCGATGAGCCAGAACAAGTTTGCGGCATCATCGGCGAATATCGGCACGATTCAGGGCGGACTCTGGCTGATTGCGCTGTTTGTCGCGGGCACGTTTCTCCTGATCAAGATGTTTGGCGAACGCAAGGTTGGGATTGCCGCGCTGGCATTGATCGCATTGTTCTCTGTGGCCGAGGCTTGGCGCGTAGATTTCAAGTTTATCAGTATTGAGGACCCGACGCTGCGATTCTCACCGCATTCGTCGGTGGCATATCTCCAGAGGAACATAGGAAACGATCGCTTGATTGACATGACCGGCCGGATGTTCGGATCGATGGACTACTATGCCTATTTCAATCTTCCCCAGGTGACCGGATATCACGGCAACCAGATTGCGGCATATGACAGGTTGATCGGTGGTTTGTCATTCACAAACCTCTATGACCGGAGAGGTGCACCGAAACTGCCGGTATTGAATCTGCTTAGCACGAAGTTTCTTGTGTACAGAGCCGGATTTCAAGTATCGGATACAACTCTATCGAGAGTCTACGACACCGATGGTGTCACGATCTATATGAACAGATCAGCACTGCCGCGCGCGTTTCTGGTTCACGATTACAGAGTGATCGCCGACCCTGACTCCACTGTTGCAATAGTAGGTGATCAGAGATTCGATCCGCGCAGATTCATGCTGCTCGATGAAGAGCCGGAGTTCAAGCCGAAGGAGCCCCTCTATGACAAGGTCGAGGATTGCGAGCTGATCGAGTACGAACCGGGTTATGCAAAGATTGCTACTCAGGTTAAGGAAGATGCGTTCATTTGTCTCACCGATCCGCATTACCCGGCATGGAAGGCCTTCATTGATGGAGAGCCGACTAAAGTCTATCGAGCATACAGCGCACTCATGGCGATCGGTGTTCCGAAAGGTGAGCATGTTGTTGAATTTGTCTATGAGTCAGAGATATATGAGACGTCCCGGGCAGTGACTTACGGTGCTGTCATATTTGTCGCACTGTCGCTGGTGATAGGATTTGTTGCTTCACGGACCAGACGAGGAGAGAGACATGGCTGACAAAGCGCTGGTTCTTCTGCCGACTTACAACGAGAAGGAAAACATTGAGAGGATTATCCCGAAGATCCTTCAACAGGATGATCGCCTTTATGTGCTCGTTATTGATGACAACTCCCCGGACGGCACCGGCGATATTGCAGATCGAATCGCGAGTGCAAACCCACGCGTGATGGTTATGCACAGGGAGAAGAAAGAGGGCCTCGGGCAGGCATACATTGCAGGTTTCAGGTGGGCTCTGGAGCGTGATTATAATTACATATTCGAGATGGACGCCGACTTCTCTCACGATCCTATATATCTCAAGGATTTTCTGGTAAGTATCAAGAAATATGACATTGTCCTCGGATCGCGCTATATCTCCGGCGTCAATGTAGTCAATTGGCCGATCATGCGGCTGCTGCTATCCTACTATGCCAATGTCTATTCACGAATTGTGACAGGGCTTCCTTTGCGAGATGCCACGGGCGGGTTCAAATGTTTCAGACGGGAAGTGCTCGAGGCGATCAACCTTGATGATGTGAAGTCAAACGGCTATTCGTTTCAGATAGAGATGAGTTTGCGTGCACATAAGAAGGGCTTCAAGATCAAGGAGATACCTATCATCTTCTATGACCGCACGGCGGGCCAGTCGAAAATGTCGAAGAAGATTATTCGCGAAGCTGTCGTAATGGTGTGGCGACTCAGAATCTGGAGCATTCTTGGCAAGCTCAAGTAGGCCCAATAGCGTGTTCTCCATCATAATTGTCAATTATAATACACGTCGGCTCACGCTCGCGCTGATCGATTCGATCTATCGGCATGTCAGGCAGCCAGAGTACGAAGTATGCGTCATCGACAACGATTCTTGCGATGGTTCGGTGGAGTCTATAAGCCGCAGATTCCCGGACGTGAAGCTTCTCTCTTCAGATACGAATCTGGGATTCGGAATTGCTGTCGATCTTGCAGCATCAGAATGCACCGGCGAGTACTTGTGGCTGCTTAACAGCGACTGCAGACTGCGGAGCGATGTATCGATCGTCATGACGGAATATCTTGACGAACATCCCGACACTGCTGCGGTTGCCGGTAGGCTTGTCTCTAATGATGGTTCATTTCAGGCATCCTGCAGACGATTTCCGACTTTCAGCAACGTGCTTCATTCCCGGCAATCGCCATTATCATTAGTTTGGTCATCTCGGCATGATTACACGCTTCCGGATTACAGTCAACCGACGTCGGTAGAAGCCTGTTCATGTACTCACACAATGATACGACGGAGTTGTTTCGAGGAGGTCGGCGGGTTTGACGCCCGGTTTTTCATGTACTGCGAGGATACTGATCTGTGCATCAGGTTTGCAGAGAGGGGATGGAAAGTCGTATTTCTTCCCGCAGCGGAAATTGTGCACGAGTGGGCGGCGAGTTGGCGGCAGTCGATTCACACTCGCTATTACCATCACCACAGCTCGGTCAATCGTCTATTTCAAAAGCATTTCCCTGACCAAAGAGTCAAACTTGTCCTTCTGGAACTATTGCTTATTCTGGGCCTCGGTGTGAGGATCATTCTCTCCATCTTACGGAGGCCGAGATGAGCACATATCCGCTGTACTTCGCTACAGCTCTCGTAGGCGGAGTTCTTCTGTCAATGGTCTCGATACAGGTTTGCAGGCGTCTCGGCGTGTTTGATATGCCGACTGCTCGCAAGCGGCATCAGATGCCCATGCCGCATCTCGGCGGCGCTGCTATATTCATTTCGTTCTGGATAGTGTTCGCAGTAGCTTTCCAGGCCTCTGCTACCATTCAGGAGGAACTGTCCGGTCGACTGATTGTGATATTTCTGGCATCGCTTGTGGTGTTTCTCACCGGTCTTGTGGATGATCTGCGAAATCTCTCATTCGTACATAAGCTGCTCGGACAGCTCGTCGCGGCAGCAATAGTGATGCTCGGCGGTTTTACGATCCCGATGTTTCACATTCCGTTCTCTGGGGCTGTCGAACTGGGATGGGCTGCCTATCCCGTCACAACTCTCTGGATTGTAGTTCTGTCGAACAGCGTGAATCTCATCGACGGGATGGATGGGCTCGCCGGCTCGGTATCGCTGACAGTCTGCTTCGGTATGCTTCTGACTGGTGTGCTTCTTGAAGTCGAGTCGGTGGTAGCGATCACTGTGTGTCTTGCGGGAGCAATAGTCGGCTTTATGTTCTTCAACAAGCCTCCTGCGAAGCTTTTTATGGGGGATTCAGGCTCGCTTTTCCTCGGATTCATGTTTTCAATGCTTGCAGTGATATGCCCGATCAAGAGCTTCACCGCAGTGGCGATGTTTGTTCCTTTAGTCGCTGTCGGTGTGCCGCTTACTGAGGTTCTTGTCACATTTATAAGACGGTCAGTGACCGGGCAGAGATTTTATGTGGCGGACAACCGGCATATCTATAACTACCTTCTTGACTACGGGTTCAGCCAGAAGACAACTCTGACAATCCTTTCCGGTGTATCGCTTGCGTTTACGGCGTTCATTCCGGCGCTGTTCTGGTTTGATCGGCTCAAAGTATTTTCAATCTTCGCAACATTTATCTTGATTTTGTTCGCTTCGTCATTTGTTTTAAAGCTGAAACGCAGCCAGGGTCGGTGAAATGGCAAATGGTGTATTACTAGATTTTGAGAAGCCGATCGTGGAGCTTGAAAAGAAGATTCTCGAAATGCGCGAATTCGCGCAGGGGGAATCTATTGAGCTCACACGAGAGATAGAGAGCCTTGAGCGCAAGCTCGCTAAGCTCACGCGAGAGATATACTCGAATCTCACGCGATGGCAACGGGTGCAACTCGCACGTCACGCGAAGCGACCGTACACGCTTGATTACATCGAGCACATGACGGAAGGTTTTGTGGAGCTGCACGGCGATAGGGGCTACTCCGACGACAAAGCGGTAGTCTGCGGCCCAGCGTACTTTAGGGGACGGAAGGTGATGATTATCGGTCAGCAGAAGGGGCGTGACACCAAGTCAAAACTGTATCGAAATTTTGGCATGATGCATCCGGAGGGTTATCGCAAGGCGTTGCGAATGATGACGTTGGCCGATAAATTTAGTCTTCCCGTCTTGATATTCATCGACACTCCCGGCGCATTCCCAGGGTTGGGTGCCGAGGAACGGGGTCAGGCGGAGGCAATAGCTCGCAATATCAAGGAAATGGCGAGGCTCAGGGTCCCCATCGTAATCTCTATTATCGGTGAGGGTGCATCAGGGGGCGCGCTCGGTATTGGGATCGGCGATGTGGTGCTCATGCTGGAGAATTCGTGGTATTCCGTTATTTCGCCGGAGGGATGTGCAGCAATTTTGTGGCGTGACGCTGCCAAAGCTCCGGATGCGGCCGAGTCGCTGAAGCTCACCGCGGATGATCTCATAGAGCTGCAGATAATAGACAAGATATTGCCGGAACCGGCAGGCGGCGCCCACAGAGACCACAAGGGCGTTGCGGAAGTTCTCGGCTCTGCGATCAAAGAATATCTCGACATGTTAGTGGAACTCAGTATCGAAGAACTCCTGGACAAACGGCTGGAGAAATTCCGTAATATGGGAGTCTTCTACCATGAGTAGGTGGCGGAATGCCAAGCGATGAGCTACTGAAGATATTAGCCTGTCCTAAATGCAAGGGCAGTCTTGAATATGATAGAAACAACGACCAATTGATCTGCGACGCTTGCAGACTCAAATATGGAGTTAAGAACGACATTCCTGTCATGGTCATTGATGAAGCGGAACAGTTCTAAATTAGCCCAAGGAGTTTGCGATGAAGTTATCCAAGTTCTCTTCTGAGGAGTTGATCACCTTCGAGATCAAAAGCACGGACAAAGAAGGAGTGATCCGAGAACTTGTCGATCTAGCTGCCAAATCGAATCTTGTGAAAGACAGAGACGACTTGTATCGAGATGTCATAGAGAGAGAAAATCTTGTCACGACCGGAGTAGGCTATGGTGTCGCCTTTCCGCATGCCAAGACCAGAGCCACCCGCGGGATCGTAATCGCTTTCGGAAGATCAGACGATGGAGTCGATTTCGATGCCATGGATAAGAAACCCGTGAGTCTTTTCTTTCTGATTGCTGCTCCCGAGGACGCCATCGGAGCGCATCTAAATGTTATGGCTCGCTTGTCTTTCATCATGAAAAGCGAGGAGAATCGCGAGAAGCTGATGAATGTCAAGAGCCCGGGAGAACTACTGCAGATAATCGACACAGTAGAATGACAATGGAATGAAATGGATTTCGCCTTTTGTCATAAAGCAGAAACCGTTTAGGACGAGCCTGATTCTGGCCGGAGTCAGCCTCGCTTGTCTGCTCTTGCCTTTCGGTGTCAAGGCGTTCATATCCTCTAATCTCAACATCGTCTACACGCCCTTCTGGGGCATTTCAAGCAAGCTGACAGGCGCCTTTGAGGTCTATGAGATCAATCGGCAGTTGAAGCGTACGATTACCGGGCAGATGCTCGAGTTGTCGACGCTACGTGCGCACGAGAGAGAGAATATCAGGCTCAGAGACCTACTCGGATTCAAAGAATCTGTCGAATACGAGCTGATTCCCGCGGAAATCGTCGCTGTCGATCCAAAGAGGCGGCAGAATGCGGTAATTGCCGAAGTAGCCTCAGACGCAGTTGTCACACCGAATCTGCCTGTCGTGAATGTTGAAGGGTTGGTGGGCAAGACGATGTCGACGATGGGCGATGTAGTGACCATAGAACTGCTGACGTCACCTGATTGCAGGGCTGCCGCACGCGATGCAAACACACGTGTGCTTGGAATCGTAAGATGGGATGGTGGCAGGCATCTGCTATTCGACAACGTCGAGTTGTCTGACAGCGTGTGTATGGGCGACACCGTCATTACTTCCGGCCTGGGCGGGGTATTCCCGGAGAATCTCCCGATTGGCACGATCGTCTCGATATCCCGGGGGAAATCTCCGTTTTTCAAGTCGATCTATATCCGGCCGTTCGTAGAATTCAGGGCACTGGATGAATTGACAATTTTGAAGCGAAGTGAGAACTGATAGCATGGTCAGAGACATACTACTTTTCCTGGGACTGATCCTGGTCGTTCTGTTTTACCAGACGCTCGGTGTAGATGTTGTCAACATTGGGTTGGCCAGGCCTGACCTGATCATTATCATTATTGTGTGGCTTACGCTCACACGTGATCTCACCTGGGGAGTTGCGTTCGGTTTTGGAGCTGGAATTCTCCTCGATTCGCAGAGCCCACAGTTCCTCGGTCTGGGTGCGTTCTTGAAAGTCTTCGCAGCGATCGCGGTTTTCCTGATCTCACACAGGGTTCGTACCGAAAGCCTTGTCATTCGTATCGGACTCGTCGCCGGTGTCGTGACCGCACATGATATTCTGTATTTCCTTGTTGTTTACTCGTTTGACCCTCATCTTGAATTGATCACGCTTCTCAATATGATAATCCCATCCGCACTCTACACGTCTCTGGTCGCGGCGGGAGTGCTGTACTTGTCCGAGCGTCAACTGACAATCAGATTCGAGTCCTGATGGAGAGTCACTATTCACAAGAGTTGAGAGCGAACCTGCTGGCAGGTATCCTCGCGGCGCTGATGCTATTGCTTCTCGGACGAATGTTCTACATGCAGGTATTCCAGCATAAGAGCTATCTGGAGATCTCAGAAGAGAACCGCATTCGAATAGTACCGGAGATGGCCGTGCGAGGACGAGTCACCGATCGCAACGGCAGACTGCTTATCGACAATCGGCCCTCCTATGAAGTTGCGGCTGTGCCGAGCGAGATAACCAATCTCGATTCGACCGCTGGAAACCTCTCGGAGCTCCTTGAAATGCCACAGGAGCGCATCTCGAAGAAAATTAGCGAAAGTGGATTCCGAAGGTACGAACCTGTGCGGCTGAAGCGCGACGCTCCATTCGAAGTTGTGTGCAACATCGAAGAGACTTCGGGCCGATATCCAGGGGTTGTGATTCAACTGAATCAATCGAGGAACTACCCGTCAGGGGGCATGGCTGCACATCTCCTTGGTTATCTCAGCGAAATTACGGGTGATGAGCTGGAGAAGCTTCGGAGCAAAGGGTATCACTCAGGTTCGTTGGTCGGCCGGAAGGGTGCGGAAAGAGCATTTGATGATTACTTGCGAGGCGCGGACGGCACCACATATCTGGAAGTGACTGCGAAAGGGCAGATTCTTGGTCCCCTCAAGGAGCGTGCTCCGATTAACCCATCTCCCGGTTACGATATCAAGCTGACAATTGATTACGATTTGCAGCAGCTTGGCGAGTCTCTGTTTGGGGATACGCTAACGGGCTCTGTCGTCGCGCTGGATCCGAACACCGGGGCTGTGCTGGCATTCGTTTCGCAGCCCAGCTTCGATGCAAACCTCTTCACGGGACCCTTGTCTCCTGAGGATTGGAATATGCTGTCGACGGATGAGCGACACCCGCTTCTCAATAGATGTATTCAGGCCACATATCCTCCCGGTTCAGTGTACAAACTTATTGTGGCGGGGGCCGGGCTCGAAACGGGTACAATAACAGAGCACACGCGGTTTCTCTCTTGCACCGGTGGTTATCGCTACGGAACGAGGACTTTTCGCTGTCACAAGCAATCGGGACATGGGGTCCTTACTCTGGTCGACGCGATTGCCGCATCCTGCGATGTCTACTTCTATCAGCTCGGGAGGCAGCTTGGAGTCACCAGATGGGCGGAGTATTCGCGCGCCTGCGGATTCGGCAAGAAAACCGGCATAGAATTCGCCGACGAAGTCTCCGGACTTGTTCCTGACGTGGCCTATTATGACAAGCGATTTGGAGAGGAAAAATGGTCGTCGGCTCTGATTCTCAACCTGGCGATAGGTCAGGGGGAGATCCTTGTTACTCCACTTCAAATGGCATCTTTCTATTCTGCACTTGCTAATGGTGGCAGAATTCTGCGGCCGCATGTTCTGTACAGCCTCGGTACCGGCAGAGAAGAGATATTCAAGGAGCCGGAAGAAGTCGGCGGATTACCATTTTCGGAATCGACCATGCGTATCCTGCGGAGGTCGTGCGTCGAAGTTGTGAATGGTAAGCTCGGGACTGCGCATCTGGCGCAGGTAAAGGGGACCACTGTCGCGGGTAAGACTGGAACAGCGCAAAATCCACACGGCAATGAGCATGCATGGTTCTGTGCCTATGCGCCCGCTGATAATCCGGTAATAGCCATCGCGTGCATCGTCGAGAATGCCGGGCATGGGGGCTCAGTGGCGGCTCCTCTGGTCGCAAAGATGATCGATCAGTATCTCAAGTCGAAGGGGATCATTCAAGATACAATTCCTACAAGTTTGATAGTCCCGGAGGTTGCCAATGCCGTTCCTTGAGGGAAGAGTGTCAAGGATGGCTCTGATCATTCTGGCATGCGGCCTGTTTCTCAGTATTGCCGGAGTGCTGACGATCCACAGCGCCATGTCCGACGCGTCATCTAAGTACCAGCAGGATTATTACAAGCGGCAGATTGTGTGGCTGGTTGCCTCACTGGTAGCTTTTGCGGTGGTGGCATTGATGCCGATGCGCTTCTTTGAAGTATTTTCCTACGTATTTTATGCAATAACAGTGGTGCTTCTGATAGGTTTGCTGTTTGTCGGTTCCGGAAAGGCCGGGAGATGGTACAGTCTCGGATTCTTCAATTTTCAAGTTTCTGAGTTGGCCAAGATCGTAGTGGTATTCGTTCTCGCAAGGTATCTATCCTACTCGAGGAGACTGCCCAATTCTGTCCTGAAGCTCGCAGTTGTGCTGTTTCTGGTTCTCGTACCGATGCTCCTGATCTTGAGACAGCCCGATCTCGGCACTTCTCTCGTCTTTCTTGCGGTGCTTGTTCTGATACTATTCTGGTCGGGACTGCCCGCTACCTATATGCTGCTGTTGATATCTCCGGCGGTCAGCCTGGTGGCATCCTCTCACTGGGTATCGTGGGTAGTATTCTTTGTTCTGCTGCTGGTATTGCTGCAGGTCATCAAACCGGGAACACTGTTCAGTTCACTTGTGATCACTACCAACCTCGGCTCCGGAATGATCATGCCTTTTGTCTGGAACAAGCTGCAGGACTATCAAAAGCTGAGAATCCTGGCGTTCCTTGATCCATCGCGCGATCCGTTGGGAGCGGGATACCAGATTATTCAGTCGAAAGTCGCAATCGGCTCCGGCGGTTTGTGGGGAAAAGGATACATGGCAGGAACTCAAACAAGTCTTGCGTTTATACCAGAACGACACACCGATTTCATCTTCTCGGTTCTGGGGGAAGAATTCGGGTTCTGGGGTGGAGCATTAACCCTGCTGGCTTTCCTTGCGATAATCCTCGTCGGAGTAAGGATTGCATATAAGTGCCGCAATCGCTTCGCATCATTAGTGACGATCGGGGGAATTACGATTCTCGCTTTTCAGGTCGTAGTGAATATGGGTATGACACTTGGACTAATGCCTGTCACGGGGCTGCCGCTGCCATTTCTGTCGTATGGTGGTTCATCCCTGCTACTGTGCTGGATCATCCTCGGCCTTATGTTCAACGCTGAGCTGAATTGGCAGGAGTACTGACATGCCGGAAGCAGCCGGAACGAAGATGATTCACTCAAGGCCTTATCACGCGTCCTTGCTGATGATGTCTGTGGAGCCAGATTATCTATTGTCTGAAGGAGATATGGAATGAAAGCGGTTTTAATACTCCTTTGTCTGATCTTGATGGCGATGGCTGGAGATTCCTGCGCTGTTACACTTGATGAGATCTTGGAGAATCACATAGAGGCTATGGGTGGGTTCGATAGAATACAGAACATTCAGTCTTCCCGGACTGTGTCCGAGATCAAGGTTGCCGGAATGGAGGGAACGTCTACCATCTATTACAAGCATCCTGATAAGTTCCGCAGCGAAGTGCAGCTTCCGATGGCAACCATAATCCAAGCTGCGGATGGCGATGATCTCTGGATGGTCGATTTGAACGGCCAGCAGAGACGTGCTGCCGGGGAGGAAGCAAAGGAGCTCGTGACTACTCTGTTTGTCACATCCGGCGGCTATATCAGGAAAGAGTATCGCGGAACAGCGGTTACTTATACCGGCGACCAGGAATCTGAGGGTGTGAGCTATCACAAGCTTCTTATCGCCCCTGATGGCGGACTCGATATGACCCTCTTCATCGATCCGGAGACAAATCTGATAGCATTCTCAGAGCAAACTGTTCAGATGTTCAAAGTCCGATCCTGGCAGGAGGACTACAGAGATGTCGACGGTCTTATGGTTGCCTTCCGCACGAGGCAGGAGACCGGTGTCGCGATGCTGGATGCCGAGGCCGTCACAATCTCTCAAGAATTCAATGTTTCTATCGATGATGAGCTTTTTGAATTTCAGGGAGCGGATCGTCCCGATTTTGGAATCTATAGAGAAAAATTCACGACCGTTGATCTGGAGATTCGTTCGAATCACATCTACTTGCCGGTGATGATCGGTGCCGACGGACCTTACAATTTCCTTCTCGACAGCGGTGCGGGCATGACGATTATCGGAAGGGATGCTGCCACTAGTCTTGTTCTTGAAAGAACAGGAGAACTTCCTGCGGTCGGTGTCGGCGGAGTGGAAGCCGGGAGCTTCGTTGCAATAGACTCGCTGTCTGTAGGCCAGGCAGTGATGCGCAACCTGGTTGCCGGAGAGCTTGATCTGTCATCGATCAATGAGATTGCACAAGAGCCGATCGACGGCATCCTCGGTTACGGTTTGTTCGCTCGCTTTGTGGTGCAGATTGACTATTATGATTCGCTTCTGACCCTCTTCCTTCCGGATGATTCACTGACATACGGTGGCAGGGATACTCTTGCTCTGGAGATCGAGTCGAACCACCCGATGGTTGCCGCGACGATCAACGATACGATTCTGCGGAGATTCAGGATCGATACTGGCTCGGCAAATTATCTCGATCTCGGTTTTGATGTAGTGAATCAATACAATCTGATCGAAGAATCCCGCAGCACGCGGGAGGGAATGCAGCTAAGAGGTATCGGCGGCGCGACCGTCATGTCTGTGAGCGGGAGACTCGAATCGTTTCGTCTTGGAACAGAGATACTCCGTGATGTCCCATGCAGTTTCACGACTGTCGACTCAGGAATTATGGCGATCGAAGGTGTTGACGGCAACATCGGTGGCGGGCTTCTTGCCAAGTTTACGTGTACCTTCGACTATCCTCACGAGTTGCTGTTTCTGACGCCGAATGCCAGTATCCGCGAAAAGGACGAAGTCGTTTCAACCGGGATATCCCTCAGGAAGGTTGATGATCGGATAATCGTTGATATTGTCTTGGATGAAACCCCTGCCGACAAGAATGGATTGAAGGTCGGGGACATTATTATTGCCGTCAACGGCATCTCTGTAGAATCGATGGAACTCTATCAGGTCAACGAGATGTTACATTCAGACAACGACGCTGTAATAGAACTTGAAATAGAACGGGATGGCATCGTGACGAGGGTGAAGCTGGAGAGCACGCCATTATATTGAAACCCTCGGCAAATCAGGCATTTGGTTTGACCGAAGTTGGCCGATAACTGATTGTGGGAGCAGGCATAGACCGACATGCTTGACAGGTGCTTGAAATCGGCTATATTCGGCCTTTATCTGAGTCGGAGGATTGTATGAAGATAGGAATCTTGACGGGTGGCGGTGATTGTCCAGGGTTGAACGCTGTCATCAGGGCAGTAGTTCGCAAATCGATCTCTCAGAAACAGTGGGAAGTAATTGGCATTTTCGAGGGCTGGCGTGGGCTCATCGATGAAGGCCTGACCCGTCCGATGACACTCGCGGAAGTGTCCGGAATACTCCACCGAGGAGGGACAATCCTCAAGACGTCCCGTACAAATCCGTACAGCAAGAAGATCGAGAATGGTGAGCAACGGGTTCTGGAAAACATCAAGAAGCTTGAAATAGACTGCCTCGTCGCAGTGGGTGGAGAGGACACGCTGGGAGTCGCCGAAAAGCTATTCCACAAAGGTGTCAATATGATCGGTATTCCGAAAACAATCGACAACGACCTTTCAGGGACAGACTATACTTTCGGATATGATACGGCTGTTAATATTGCGACCGAAGCGATCGACAGGCTTCACACAACAGCGGAATCACATAACCGAGTTCTGGTCTGTGAGGTGATGGGAAGGCATGCCGGATGGATTGCTATTGGCTGCGGAATCGCGGGCGGCGCAGATGTTATTCTTATTCCTGAACGTCCGGTCGAAATGGACAACGTGTGTGAACTGCTTAAGAAGCGTCACAATCGGGGGAAAGATTTCTCGATTGTCGTCGTGGCCGAGGGTGCCAAAATATCGCTGGAGAAAGAGAAAGACAGAGATGGCTCATTCATTGTCCAGGAGCTCGGCACGGATGAATTCGGACATGTACGTCTGGGCGGCATAGGAAATGTTATTGCTCGCGAGATAGAGAAGCGAACCGGTTTCGAGAGTCGCATGGTGATTCTCGGGCACATTCAGCGCGGTGGATCGCCGACGGCATTTGACAGGATTCTCGCCACCAGATTCGGGGTCAAAGCTGTGGATCTAATAGAGCGCGGAGAGTTCGGCAAGATGGTCGCTTTGCGCGGCAAAGATATTGTAGCGGTCGAGCTCGGAAAGGCTGTGTATGAGACAAGAACAATTGATGACGAGCTTTATGAGACGGCTGCGGTGTTTTTCGGTTAGGAGTATTTCTTGAGATTGAGACTCATGACAGCGTTGCTGTTCACCCTGCTTCTTCAAGCTGCCTGGGCTCAAGATGATTCCCACAACACCATCAAGGGCAATCGAGGCAATCAGCTTGTAGGCGTGCGCCTTGGCATCTATCATTTTACGTCAAACGAGGAATCGATTTTCGGGGACAACCTCATATCGTCAAGCACCACGAATAACGGATTTGCAGCAGAAGTGTTCTTCAATTACTTCTTCCTTGATCAGACGGCGCTTGAAGTCTCTCTCGGAAATGCAAATCGCGGGGACATTCTGTACGAGAATGAATCGATAGGGAGGCTCTTCGGATCGGCAGGCGTCTATCCGATGACGTTAGGTCTCAAGATCACGCCGCTATCGGGGATTGTCAGCGGTCATTATCAGCCGTATATTCATGGGGGCGGCTCTCTCGTTGTCACGCGAGAGATATTCGAGGGGGGAACTCTCTACACTGATCAGTATGCATACTACGATTTCGGATCAAAATCGAGAACCGCTTTTGGTTGGTGGGCTGGAGGCGGATTCGAGTCTTACGTGTCGTCGACAATTGCAGTGACATCGAATTTCAAATACTATTCTATCGACTACTCCAAGTATATCGCAGGATACAAAGATCATTCCGGCTATCAGATATCCGTAGGGATAGCCTATATTTTCAGAAAGAAATAGGAGTAAACTCAAGGAGGAGACCATGGGATCGAAGGTAGCTATTAACGGATTTGGCAGAATCGGACGACTCGTTCTGCGCGCCGCCATGAAGAACAAATCTGCACTCGATTTCGTATCCATCAATGATATAACAAGCGCCGAAACGCTTGCACATCTTTTCAAGTATGACTCAGTGCATGGCATCTTCGACGGCGAGGTCAAGGTTGACGGCGATAACCTGGTCATCAATGGCAAGAAGGTCGCTGTGACAGCGATAAAGGACCCCGCGGAGCTTCCTCACAAGGCTCATGGTGTGGACATAGTGATAGAATGCACCGGTCTGTTTCGCGACAAAGCGAGTGCCGGTAAGCACATTCAAGCCGGCGCCAAGAAAGTCCTGATTTCAGCACCGGCAAAGGATCCGGATGGCACATTCGTCATCGGAGTAAACTGTGCTCAATATGACAAATCAAAACACCACATAATCTCGATCGGTTCCTGCACCACGAACTGCCTCGCGCCGGTTGTGAAGGTGCTCAATGATAATTTCGGCCTCCTGCACGGTGTTATGACGACCATCCATTCTTACACAAATGATCAGCGCATACTCGATCTTCCGCATAAGGACCTGCGCCGTGCTCGTTCGGCGGCGGTATCTATGATCCCGACCACGACAGGCGCGGCAAAGGCTATCTCACTTGTGATCCCGGACGTGGCAGGCAAACTCGACGGTCTCTCGATTCGTGTTCCAACACCCGATGCGTCGATAGTGGACCTGGTCGCCACAGTCGGCAAAGATGTCACGAAGGATGAAGTAAATGCCGCAATGAAGAAGGCTTCAGAGAGCGGTTCACTCAAGGGATATCTCCAGTACTGCACCGATCCAATCGTCTCGATCGATATTGTAGGTAACCCGCATTCGTCGATCTTCGATTCGCTGCTGACATCTGTCATGGCGAAGCGGATGGTGAAAGTGTTCTCGTGGTATGACAATGAGTGGGGATTCTCCTGCCGCATGGTCGACATGATGGAGAGAATGCTGTAGAATAGACCGTATTTCACAGATATATAATCGGAGAGTAATCTGACTGCTCTCCGAAGCGGAGAAGAAAGATCATGAACAAGCTAACCATAGATGATCTGTCCCTATCAAACAAGAGAGTCTTAGTCAGGGTCGACTTCAATGTTCCGCTGACTCCTGATGGCATGGTTGCCGATGATCTTCGGATTCGAGCTGCACTGCCGACTATCAAGAAGATCATTTCTTCCGGTGGCTTTCCTGTCTTGATGTCGCATCTTGGCCGTCCCAAGGGTGAACGCAAGAGCGAGTTCAGCCTGCAACCGGTGGCGCAATGTCTCACTGGTTTGCTGGGCAGTCCGGTGAAGTTCGCTTCTGACTGTGTTGGCACTGATGTCGAAGAGCAATCGCGATTGCTCGAGCCGGGCGAAACTCTCCTACTCGAAAATCTGAGATTCCACATCGAGGAAACCAAGAACGATCCCGCCTTTGCAGAGAAGCTGTCGAAGTTGGGTGATGTGTATGTCAATGATGCATTCGGAACGGCGCATCGAGCGCACGCATCAACCGAGGGAGTCACGAAGTTCTTCGATCAATGCGCAGCGGGATATCTCATGGAGAAGGAGCTTCAGTATTTGATCGGAGCGCTTTCGAATCCTGCGCGACCGTTTGTCGCAATCCTCGGTGGGGCGAAGATCTCAGGCAAAATAGAAGTAATCAAGAACCTCTTCGATAAAGTTGATTCGATTCTCATCGGTGGCGCAATGACGTTTACTTTTTTCAAAGCCATGGGATATGAGGTTGGCGATTCACTACTCGAAGAGGATAGAGTCGAGATGGCGGGGGAGGTTCTCGCCAAGGCTAAAGCTAAGAATGTTGAATTGACTCTCCCTGTGGATATTGTTGTCTCAAACGCTGCGGACGGAAGTGGCGAAATCAGGACAGTACCATTCGATGGGATTCCAGCAGGCCTGAAGGGCCTTGATATCGGGGAGGTCAGCATTACCCGATTCGAGAAGATTCTGTCCGGTGCGAAAACCGTCGTGTGGAACGGACCGATGGGTCTGTTCGAGGTCGATAAGTTCGCAACTGGAACATACAGGATCGCCAAAATACTCGCCGACATTACCGGTCGAGGTGCGGTGACCATAGTCGGCGGTGGTGACTCTGCGTCGGCGGTCGCCAAGTCCGGACTGCAGGATAGAATGACGCACATCTCCACCGGCGGCGGCGCCAGCCTGGAGTTGCTCGAAGGCAAGCCTCTTCCGGGACTTGCCGCACTCAGCGACAAATAGGATTCATCTCAAGGAACGAGATTAGAAATGAGAAGATACGTAATTGCGGGAAACTGGAAAATGCAGAAAGATGACCACGAAACGGTTGAACTCTGCAACGCTATCAGGAGCGGCTACAAGCCGGATGATCGTTATGAACTCGTTATCTGTCCACCCTTCACGTCGATCGCCAGTGCCGTCGAAACGGTCAAAGGCACAGATATCGCCATCGGGGGACAAAACATCTGCTGGGAGGCGGAAGGCGCTTTTACGGGCGAAGTGAGCGCGCGGATGCTCTTGACAGCGGGATGCAAATATGTTATCTTGGGCCACTCTGAGAGAAGGGAATATCTCTCGGAAAGTGACCAGTTGATTGGCACGAAGGTTCAACTGGCACTGTCGGAAGGACTCGTTCCGATTGTCTGCGTCGGCGAGAAGCTTGATGAGCGCGAATCGGGACGGATGGAGGATGTCGTCGGCGGTCAGTTCGACGGCGTTTTTGCCAATATCGACAAAGCTGGTTTTGATAAGTGTGTGATCGCTTACGAGCCGGTTTGGGCGATCGGCACCGGAAAGACCGCAACTCCCGAGATGGCCGACGATGTTCACAGGTTCATACGGGGGAAGGTGGAGGAGAGATTCGGACGCGACAGCGCTGAGAAGATGAGGATACTCTACGGCGGATCGATGAAACCGACAAACTCAGCCGAACTTCTGGCGCAGCCGAACATCGATGGTGGTTTGATCGGCGGAGCATCGTTGAAAGCCGATAGTTTTCTTGGAATTGCATCTACGATAAAATAGAGCGCATTCGCATGTTGCGGGGCGCATGAGGAGGAACAGTTCTTGTTCACGATTCTGATTACGATTCATGTTCTCGTCTCCTTTGGGCTGATCATCAGCGTTTTGATGCAGTCCTCCAAGGGTGAGGGCCTGGCTGGAGCGTTCGGCGGTGGCGGAGGTGTTTCCGGAGCGGTATTCGGTGGACGCGGCGCGGCGCCGTTTCTTTCGAAAGCTACGACTGCCCTGGCGATCATGTTCATGGGGATGTGTCTTCTGCTGACGCTGACCACAGGTGGTGGGCGTAGTAGCGAAGCTGTTGCCGGTGGCTCATCCGCAGTGCAGGACTATGCACGCGACCAGGCGGGACAGGTGACGCCGACTGACGTACCGGAGGTCAATGTTGGACAGCCGATGGAAGGCCAGCCGCAGCAGGATCTTCCGATCACTGTGACGCCGACGCCAACAGGTCAAACCGACCAGGGTCAGCAGAAGGAGAAACCGCCGGAAGGATCTGGCGGAGAATAGTAGATATTCACGGGTCTGAATCTGCATGCAGGGAAGCATAAAGACAGGCCTGATGATATAGAGACCTCAGCCGAGGTGGTGGAATTGGTAGACACGCTATCTTGAGGGGGTAGTGAGGCAACTCGTGCGGGTTCAAATCCCGCCCTCGGCACGAAATATAAGAGCCCGCAGGCAATGCCTGCGGGCCTTCGCAATAGGGGTAGGCAAGAATCCCAAGTCGACACACTTGGTGAACACCGACCACTTTCCCGGTAATCGGCAGATCTCGCCGGGGCCTGACCTGCATACTACAATCTACGGGCAATCAACATCATCGAGGTTTGTGTCCCAACAATGCCAGTCGGTGTCGCCGTAGAAGTTCTCATCTTTTACATGGCCATTCTTGTCTGTGAAGTTCCATTCGATTTCTGCGAGGTTGTCCTGACCCTTATTGTATATGTTATAGAATCGGTCATAGTCAGTATCCGTTGTCGATCCATAGTAGATGTAGCCGCCGTTCTCCGCGTCACCTGGAATGATATTGGTGTACTTCAGATCGCCCGTAGCGGTCGAGACATTGCGATGCCATTCGATGCCGAGGAAGGGGTTAGCTTGATCATGGCCGCGATTGACGGTCCATTCACCCTCGGTTGCCGGAAGATTGTGTGTGCCGCTGTACCAGAGATAGTCTGTGAATTCGCCCTCTTTGCTGAGATACATGCTCCACGAAACTTCGTTTTCTTCGACATTTCCGACCAAACGGCATGTGTGTTCGACGCCTACAGTCACGCTGTACGTCCACTGCCATGAGCCATCTTCAAGCTGCATCGGATCATGTTGGAATGCTTCGACAAATGCTGCAACCGGCACGGCAAGAGTGACTGTCAGCGCGATATTCCAGAACGCGACGCGAACTGCCGACTGCCCCCAGTTCTGCTTTGTCAATGCCTCAGTGTTATCTCCAGCATTTGAAGACCAAAGCACGTACTGTGTGAAATCGTCGAAATCCATCACAAATGTCGATTGTGGCGGAAGATCCGGTGGAGTGACAACAGGCGGATTGACAGTCTCATCATCTCCGCATCCGATAAATGCTCCCGTGATTGCCATAAGGAAAACAGCGAATGCGGCCAGCAGTATATGTCCCCGGATTTTCATGGTGTAGCTCCTTTCTCTTATTAATACAGGATCGGTCTGTCAGATCGGATAATTTCATCAAATCTAATCAATCCACAGATTAAGCGAACATAATCCAATGATATGAATACGTCAAACACAACAATCGAGTTCTATTCCGATGGCTTCCGGGCTCGCACAGCATATAAGAAACCGCCGGACGAGCAAGTGTAGTATTCGCCTGCTTCGATCTGCTCGCGGAAAATGGTCATCTGCCTGTCCACGGTTGTTCTGTATCGCTGATAGTCATCGGGATCGCCGCCTGCTGCCAGAAACTGTTTCTTTTGCAGGGCTGCGATGGTCTGGTACCGCTCTTCATCCAGCAGTTGCCTTTTCAGTTGCTCGAGTGCATGTTGCTGTAGTGGGCTGTCATATGGGGGCTCGAGGTAATGAGATCGATCATTCGTACGTGCCTTGATGTCGACCATTCCGAGCAATTTCAGCATTCTCGGTACTCACCTCAAGAAACAGATCCGATTCAACCCGTCAGTTGGGCTATCAATGTCCGTAAACTGGGAATAGCGGATATTGGATTTCTGCACGTTGGCGAAATAGCCAAGAAGCTCGCAGGACGGGTGCAGGTATGAGCACCCAAACTATAATTATCGTAAACATGTAATCTCGCCAGTCAAGACCTGCCATTCGTCTTCGCATTTGAACTTTAATCCACGAGTTATGTCGGGGATCAGGATAATCCTGGTGGCTGATATCACCATCAATGTGGACACAGAATCGCAACCTGCCACCTATTTCCGCTTGCGTCTGATGGGTCATGAAGTTATACTGAGTAATCAGTCGAATCTAAGCAATTTACTATATGTTGGCATTTGAATTCAAAGGAACATAGCGTGAATAATAGACCTGAGCATTGCTGGGATTTCAATTTCTGCCCCGAATCAACTCGTTGTGGGTGTCCGGCCTATCTTGATAGCAGCCGGAACTGTTGGGAACATGAGAAGACGAGTTCTTGTCGATTGCTGGGCTTCAAGAGAGACTGCTCAATCTGCCGGTACTATCATGAATTCGCGCCAAGCTCTGTTCAGTCCTCTTCGGACACCAAACGCCCCGTGTGATCCGAACGGTGATGAAGTGCCGGAGTGTTGGTACTCGAGAAACTTGCTTGACAGAACTGAGAATATATGTCTATAGTAGTGATAGAGCATCCAGAAAACAGCAACGACGGGCAAATGTAAATGTGACCAAACAAGAATGGGGAAAAACAGCCATGGCTGAGAAAATCCTGCAAGTCAATTTTAAGTTCAGCGTAACGGGTGCCGAGTATGAGCAGGCTGCATCCTTGCTTGCTGAGGAGTTTGCCAAGGTTGCTGGCCTTCGCTGGAAGATTTGGCTCATGAATGAATCGGAAAGTGAGGCTGGCGGCATCTATCTCTTTGATGACGAGGCGTCGCTGCAGGCGTATTTGGAGGGACCACTGTGCGCTAAAGTGAAAGGTCATCCGGCCCTTAGCGAGATGAGTGCCAAGCCGTTTGACGTAATGGCTGGCTTGACGGCCACTACTCGCGGCCCTGTTTAGACGATCCCGATTCCTGCGATCCGGATAGTGATGAAGTGCCGGATTGCTGATTCGCTGAAGAAAGTCTCTCAAAAGAGCATGGGTGCCGTGAGAGCGGCTCCCATGCAGATTGTCTTGGGTGAGGATCAGAGGTACTTATGTTCACTTAGAGCTACATTATCGTGGACATAACAGCCTCACTCTGGGTTTAGCGGCCAATTCATCGCATCTCCGATGCACAGATTCTCCTTAAATCTCACGTATCTAAATGTCTGTAGAGAAGAGATTGCAGACGCGCTTCAGCGCAACGACACAATCGCTGCGCTAACCATTTTGCGAAGATGCGCTGTTCTCGAAAGGTGCTGAGCGCGCGACCCAATCAACAGTCGGGAATGCCGTCGCCGCTCGGATCGCAAGGGGCCGTGCCGCCACCGAAAATGTAGGCTATCAAATACACAACATCATCGATGTCGACCGCGCCGGAGCAGTCAGCATCAGCTTTTATCTCAGGATCGGGGGCTGGGCCACCGCCGAAAATATAAGCTATGAGAAATACAACGTCGTCGATATCGACCGCTTCGCTACCGTCAGCGTCGCCGCAAATCCAATCGCAAGCGTCGCCTATTTGATCGCCATCCGTATCAGTCTGATCGGGGTTTGGAATGAACAGGCAGTTGTCACAACTATCACCCACCGTGTCGCCATCGCGGTCTTCCTGCTTGTTGTTTGCAGCATATATGCAGTTGTCACAGCTGTCGCCGACAGCATCGCTGTCGTTGTCCTCCTGCGATGGATTGTAGTTCTGCGGACAGTTGTCGTTGAAGTCGGCGATACCATCATTGTCGAGGTCAGGTATGTAACCGGAATAGTCCCATCCTATGGCGTCGAACATGTCTTTGTCGGCTGTTTTGTAGAAGTCCGGATAGTAAGTCTGGCCGGCATTCGCGTACGCGCACATTATGCCGTAGACTGATCCATCTCTGAAATGCGATGCCTGCGCAGGACTTCCGTCCTGCATCCGGTACTCGACATCTGTACCATCATAATAGAAGAGATTGGAGTTGTGAGAATCGTTAGGATAATTGTAGTCGACCAGCCGCGGGCAGGTTTGGAACTCCTCATACGTATCCGGATTGTAGTCTTCCGTGCCGTCGGTTCGCTGGAATCTGAAGATATCCATACTGAAGACATCAGAGGCAGGATCGTACCACTGTTCGGCCCTCGACAGGAAGCCCAAAGCGTGCCCCACCTCGTGCGCCACGACCGACTGAAAGCAGTACTTGTATGAAACGACGCCGTTTGATGGGTCGTAGTCCCAGTTCACGTCTGGGTTGAAAGAGGTCTCTCCGGACGCGCCGCCAATCGTGTATCCGACGGCTCCGTAGTTTGCCCAGGCAAAATTGCAGCGGTTCTCATTTGTTACAGTCGAACTGGCTCCGTTATAGCGCACAGGTAGTGAGGTCACCGGCAGCCAACTCTGAATAAAATCGTCCGCATCTCTGTCGTCAAGCAGATGGGTGCGTGTCGCGCTCCATGACGGCGGCGTGGCAGCGGTGTATGTACCCGTCGCACCGAGGACGCCGGACGGCAGTGTGTTGTCGAAATCGATATAGACGGATACCGTCACAGGATCAGAGAAGAGGCTTTCCAGATATGCTTCCACTACTCCGAGCGCAGTCACCGCTTCTGCCGGGACAGTCCCATCCGTAAAAAACATTACGTTGAGACCTGCTTGCGGAGATTTCGCTGCGTCAATCTTCCCATATGTCAAAGGGTGCCTGGTTCTTCTCTCGCGGATGTAGTTCTCAAACTCCTCGAGAGAGACATCATCCGATTGCTGATCGAGCACGGGACGCCAGAGGATGTTTGTAGGCATTTGAGTCAGAGATCCATCGATGCGGTCAATCGCTTCCTGCACAGGGCCGGTTTCAACATAGTAAAGTGGAGTGACGGCTCGTTCTGCCGCGCCATAGAGCAAAGAAGCTCCCATTACCAGAAGG
Organism: Candidatus Zixiibacteriota bacterium; assembly: GCA_018820315.1. NCBI lineage: Bacteria > Pseudomonadati > Candidatus Zixiibacteriota > Candidatus Zixiibacteriota bacterium. The sequence continues at coordinate 166,780 of JAHJOQ010000073.1, forward strand.
AGAATGACAAAGGCTAGTTGCCGATAATCAAACGCTGCTAAGAATCTCTGTCTCTTTGACATGATATCAATCCTCTCGATCCGTGCACGGCGTAACTCTCCCGCTCCGCCATGTCATTCGCAGGCTGGCACGACTGGTGCCTGCCTCATGTTTAACTAGTTTCCTATTCGGCATTTGACCCCGCATCCGTGACATAAAACTCCACGCATTTATGCAGGGAAGCACAGATATTGGGTCATTCGACTTTCATCGTTCCAAGAAATGAGATGATATTCATCTGCAAGTAACTCTACTCTCAATATATATCAATCTGCGATGCTGTCAAGGATTCAAACTGCCGGAGTAGAGTATCAGGCGCCTTTGCTCATGAAGTCGAGGAAGGAGGAGCGAAGTGTGTCGCTCATAAGCGCTCTTCTTAGAGGCGGCAGCTTCAGAAATCCGCCGACGAATCCCCGCATGAATCTGTGTGTCATGCTTTGAGGATTGCTGAATAGAAGATTCTGTAGAGTTCCTTGTTCAAGACTCTGCAGAATGACTCTCTGGAATGTATTTTCGGGATGAAGAACTCGCTGACCCCGCTTCACAAGTCGCATCGCTCCGCTTGAGCATTCCAGTCCGCAAACGCCGCAGCCGATGCAGACAGACTCATCAATCACGGATTCTCCATTGGGACCGATGCTGATTGCGTTTATCGGGCACCGATCGACGCATTCTGCGCATTCGATGCAGCTGCTTCTGTCAATCTCAGCGATGAAGCTCGACGTAACAATCGCGTTGGTATATCCAAAGCGGCTGATTCCAAGCAACACGTTGCAGCAGCAGCCGCAACAATGGCAAATGAACGAAACGTTCTGCTGAACATTGTCTGCACACAGCACGAGACCCAGCTCCCGTGAGCGCGCAAGGTTCTCGACCATCTCCGTCTTGGAGACCTCCTTCGCAAATCCGTGACGGATCATGTAGTCGGTTGACGGCCCTAATGTGGAGCATGTCTCAAGTGGAATGTCGCAGCTCTTTTTCCCGGTATGCAGTTTCTCATGGCGGCAGGAACAGATACCTATCGCGAATTTGTCCGAGTCTTCTACAATGGCAGATGCTTTCTCGTAGTCGAGTATCTCCACATAGTCGGAAGTATCGATAACTTCCTCGTGGGGGAGTGCCCGCAGAGGCATGACCGACTGCCCTTTGCTGAGATTAGCCTTATAGAATGTACTCTGATCATCAAGATATGAGTGGAAGAGCCGTGCCCATTCTTTCGTGTTGAGGTTGCTGCCGGTCCGCATCATTGTGAACTCGAATATCCCAACAACTAGGAGCCTGTCGGAGAACCTCTGCTTTTTGATTTTATCAGATCATTTTGAGGAGTTATAGAATTGTATTAGAATTGGGGCATGAAGAACAAGAGACATTTTCGAGAGTACAATCCGGATCAACTGTTCCTTCTTCCTC